>CAYPEF010000118.1:0-6558 GCA_964409675.1 uncultured Rickettsiales bacterium
CGATGCCGGCAATGGCTTTATCCACTTCCGTATCGCTGACGGTGATGGAATTGCGGCTGGCTTCCTGCATCTGCAATACTTCATCGGCGAGCTGGCGTATGACCTGCGGCACCAGCCGCTCGCGCGTTTCCGGTGAATCCTGAATGCCGGTAGTGGCAAGGATGAAGCGCAGGCGGTTATCCAGATCGGAGGTGGTAATTACCTGGTCATTAACAACAGCGGCAATCGCCAGCCCTTCGGCGGCGAAGACAGGAGACGGACAAAAGCTGAAAGCCGCCGTGGATGCAAGGATGCAGGCAAGGGCGGCACGATGGAGCATGCGCATGGCAAAAACCTATAGCCGATTATTTCCCCTGCCGCAAGACGGGTTCGCATCAATGTGCATTGCCTCTCCCGCATGCGGGAGAAGAAAAATTAATAGGCGTTACGCTGCGTTGCCCCATTGCTTGCGGCCTTCTTCCATTTCCTGCGGCGACACATCGCGCACATGCGTGGCCAGCGTCCAGTATATGCCGAACGGGTCTTGCAGGCCGCCAATGCGATCGCCCCAGAACATGTCCGATACCGGCATCATCTCACTTAAGCCGGCGGCTTTAGCCTGCTTAAAGGCGGCATCCACGTTGTCAAGATATAGGTAGAAGCTCGATTGCGACGGTGCGCCGCAGCCCATCTCGGGCATATGATCGGCAAGGAATATTTTGGACGTTCCGATCTGTAGGCATGCATGCATGATCTTGCCGGTGCCCGGCCATTCCATGCGGTAAAGCTCTTGCGCGCCGAGGGCTTTTTTATACAGATCAATCGCCTTGGCGGCGTCGGTGAGCGAGAGGCTCGGGGTGATGGTGGCGAATCCTTCGGGAATTTTATCCATGGGTATGCTCCGTAAGAAGTGAAGCATGCATTATAGGCATGCCGCATTAAGCAGCAATAGAGATAAGGATGGGCAATGGGGCCGTGCTTTGCATCAGGATTGCCTATGCACCCGTGTGCCATAACCCTCTTATTTGTCATTCCCGCGTAGGCGGGAATGACAAGGGTAAAGTAATGCTTGATAATTCTTTTTAATCGCGCAAGTGGCGTTTAATGCCGCACGTCCGTTTCGCTGGTCACGCGGTTGCGGCCGTGGTGCTTGGAATGGTAAAGCGCTTGGTCGGCGCGTTTGATGAGGGATTCTGCTACATCCGTATCGGTGCGGAATTGTGCTACACCGATGGAAACGGTGAGCGCACCATACGTCTCGCCGGTGTCGCGGCGCTTGAGCTCGCGCTTGGCGATGGTGGAGCGGATGGTCTCCGCCACTTTCAGGCCGCCGGCCAGCGGCGTGGCAGGCAGGATTAAGGAGAATTCCTCGCCGCCATAGCGGGCGACTACGTCTTTGCCGCGCACGCAGTCGGTCATCGAGCGGGCGACGATTTTCAGCACTTCATCGCCGAGCAGATGGCCGAACTTGTCGTTGAACTGCTTGAAATGGTCGATGTCGAGCATCAGCAGGCATACTTCCTGGCCGAGCGTCTTGGCATTGGTCAGGTTTTCGTCCAGCAGGCGGTCAAAAGCCTTGCGGTTATAGACGCCGGTTAAGAAGTCGCGCTGCGATTCGCTGGTGACCTGTTCGAGGTTCTTACGCAAGGTTTCGATCTCCATGCGCGATTCCTGGAGCTTCGAATTGAGGTTCTCGCCGCGCTCGCGGATTTCTGCCGACGCCGATACCAGCTCGCGCACCATGTTTTGTAAGTTGGGGTCGTCGATCTCCACCGACATTTTTTCCATGTAGACGTCGATATCCTGGTTATAGCTCTTGGCCTCGCCGCCGAACTGGTTGACGGCGCGCAGCACTTCGCCCATCAGGCGGTTGGTGTTGGCGGCGGCATCGTTGATGATCTGGCTGTTGCGGTCAGGGATGACGTATTTATTATAGAGATAGGCGTTGGTATGGGCCGAGAAGGGCACCTTGTTCTTGATGATCATCTCGATTTCTTTGACCAGTTCGCCATTCTCTGCCTTGGCGAAGGCGTACCACACCGCATAATTTTCCGGGATGGGCGGTACCTTGTAAGTGCCCATCAGCGAAAGCGCCTGCTGCGCCAGCGCCAGCGCTTCTGCTTCGCTGGTGGCGGGAACGGGGCGGGGTGGGGAAGACGGCGTTGACATATCTTACCGACTATACGCGCGTAAGATTAATGGGCGGTTAAAGAAATCAGGGTTTTTTATTTAATTATTTCAAGATGAAACCGAATTATATGCACCTAAATCCCGGTTTTTTGCGGATTTTGGTTAATAAATAATGACTGACCGGACAGTTATGGCGACATGAAGCAGTGTATAAGAGCGCATGCATTAAAAGGCTGAATTCAACCGACCTGCCTCCACGCACTTAGCGGTACGCCGAACTCTTCCAGCGCCTGATCCTTAGCGAATTGCAGCGTGTCTTGAAGATAGTCATGCGTATTTCTCTCGCCATCGTAGACGTACAGATAATAGCCATCTTCAAAGCGATTATCCGTCAGATTGTGAAGCTGTTCTTTTTCAATGACGAAACGCAGAGGCATAGGATGGGTGATTTCAGCGGTCCATTGCATGGCGTTATTGTATCAGGGGATTCCAATAAAAACACCGATACTGCGTAATTGCGCCTGCGGGTTCCAGCCTATGGGAGGTTTGATGCCGGAACCGCGCCACTGCATTCCCTTTGCAATCCATTGCGCCCGCCATTCTGCATGGGTGATATTGCTGTCATCGTCGGTGTAGCCGAATTGATACCCGCAGGAAGGGCAGATTTCCAGCGACCCCAGATCGCCGTCATAGGCGGGGTCGTATAAGTCGGGATAGCCGCAGACAGGACAGAGATTGATCATACGAGTTGCTTAAGGTTTAGCGGCGACCAGACACATCCCTTTACTAAGCTGCTTTGGGATACCGTGTACAATGGAGCCGGGGGGAAATTCCTACACTTTATCTTCGGGATCATAATCGGGAGTTGGCAAGACCTCAAATAATCCATTTTCCAACTCGATTGCCTGTGTAGGTCGCCACGCATCCACTGGTTCTTCGAGGAGATAAATATAAAGTGTTTGAAAAGTTATGACCATTGCCTGGAGTTTTATTCCTCTATCCGTCTCCACGCGCTCAGTGGCACGCCGAACTGCTCCAACGCCTGCTCCTTGGCGAATTGCAGCGTATCTTGTAAATAGTCATATATGTCTTTTTCACCCTCATAAACATAGAGATAATAACCTACGTTTTCATCATGATCGATAAGAAACCGCAAAGGTTTCGGAAATGAAATTTCAGCAGTCCATTGCATGGATTTTACTCCTCCCTAAAATAATATCTATGTTGGCTCCCCGCATCTTTCCAATTGCCATGCACAGTTTCTCGTTCAATTTGGAAATGAGGTTTGTCTTTGCCAGGGTTTTTAATATCAAAACGAACTTTTTTACCTTCTCGCATAATGACTGTATCGCCATATTTATTCGGTATAACCTTTCCCGGTCCGCCAAGATAATCTTCTATCGCTTTCATCGCATTCTGAATGCGCAGGTCGGAAGCTGCAATAGCGGCCTGCCCTAAACGGAGGTTGCGTAAAGCGACCAGCGCTTGTCCGACGGTTAAATAACTGAGCGCTTCCTCCACCGGATAAACCGGCTCAATCGGTACATCCGGCGCGCCGTGATAGGCATGATCATCCTGCGGTAGGGAGGTGGAGCTATTTCCGTCCGTCCATTGCCCGCCGCCCTCCTGACCGGCGGGAATGCGCGGCTGGCCGGGATCAAAGCCGCCTTTGCCAGCGTGTTCCAGCGCCTGCCGGAGGAGTTTGAGTTCCGTCATTAGCCGGAAATGTGCAATATCGGCCAACAGGGTGAAGCTTTGCCGCCGCAGTAAGGATTCGGTGCGCATATCCATTTTTCCAATGATTATGCAAGCAAGATGCGGGGTTTGTAGAATGCCCGGAAGGGTGAATCGGCAGAGGCGCAACAAAAAAGGCGGCCCGGAGGCCGCCTTTTCTTTGCCGTATGCGTGGATTTACGCGCCCGCTGCCTGCCTCGGCTCGTCGCCGGAGTCGAGGGCGGCGAGGGCTTCGTCGGCTTGCAGCGCGTCGTGGTCGCGGTCGTTGGCGACGCGGCGCAGTTTCGCCACCATCGCGCCCGTGCCCGCCGGGATCAGGCGGCCTACGATCACGTTTTCCTTCAGGCCGCGCAAATGATCCAGCTTGCCGGCCACGGATGCTTCGGTGAGCACGCGGGTGGTTTCCTGGAACGATGCGGCGGAGATGAAGGAATGCGTCTGCAAGCTCGCCTTGGTGATGCCCTGCAGCACCGGCGTGCCGAACGCGGGCTTGTAGCCTTCGGCTTCGGCTTTCGCGTTGACCGCTTCGAACTCTTCGCGGTCCACCTGTTCGCCGGTTAAGAAGGTGGTTTCGCCCGGCGCGTCGATCTCGATCTTCTGCAGCATCTGGCGGACGATCACCTCGATGTGCTTGTCGTTGATCAATACGCCCTGCAGGCGATACACCTGCTGCACTTCATACACCATGTAATGCGCGAGCGCTTCCACGCCCATCACCTTCAGGATGTCGTGCGGCACGGGGTGGCCGTCCATGAGAAGGTCACCCTTCTGCACGTAGTCGCCTTCCTGCACGGTGATGTGCTTGCCCTTCGGAATCAGGTATTCCACCGGCTCCACCGCTTCCTCGCGCGAGCGGATGATGATGCGGCGCTTGTTCTTGTAGTCCTTGCCGAATTCCACCACGCCTTCGATCTCGCTGATGATGGCGTGATCCTTCGGCTTGCGGGCTTCGAACAGCTCGGCTACGCGCGGCAGACCGCCGGTGATGTCGTGCGTCTTGGTGGATTCGCGCGGGATGCGGGCCAGCACGTCGCCAGCATGCACTTCCGAGCCGTCCTGTACCGAGAGAATGGCGGCCACGGGCAGGAAGTAACGCGCTTCCAGGCCGTTGGCGAGCGTAATGATATTACCGTCCTTGTCGCGCAGCGCGATGCGGGGCTTCAGGTCCGCGCCGCGGGTCTGCTGGCGCCAGTCGGTGACGATCTTGTTGGCGATACCGGTGGTTTCGTCCACGGATTCGCGCAACGACACGCCTTCCACCAGGTCGCGGTAATGCACGATACCGGCGCGCTCGGTGATGATCGGGATAGTATAAGGATCCCACTCGGCGAGCTTGGTGCCCTTCTTGATCATCTGGTCTTCGCGCACCAGCACGCGCGCGCCGTACGGCACTTTGTGGCGGGCTTTCTCGCGTCCGTTTTCGTCGCGGATGGTGAGTTCGCAGGTGCGTGACATCACTACCTGGCGGCCCTTGGAATCGGTCACCACGTTGCGGTTGGTGAGCTGCACGGTGCCGTCATGGGTGGCTTCCACGCTCGATTGCTCGGAGCCGCGCTGCGCGGCGCCGCCGATGTGGAAAGTACGCATGGTCAGCTGCGTGCCGGGTTCACCGATCGACTGCGCGGCAATGACGCCGACGGCTTCGCCGATATTCACCGGCGTGCCGCGCGCCAAATCGCGCCCGTAGCAATGGGCGCAGATGCCGGTCTTGCTTTCGCAGGTGAGCGCCGAGCGCACCATGACCGATTCAATGCCCGCTTCATCAATGCGCGCCACCACGCCTTCGTCGATCATCTGGCCGGCGGAGACGATCAGCTGGTCATTGACCGGGTGATAGACGTCCTTTGCCGAAACACGGCCCAGGATGATGTCGGAGAGCGGCACCACGATGTCGCCGCCTTCGATGATGGATTTGGCGATGATACCCTTGCCGGTGCCGCAATCGGGGATGGTAATGATGCAATCCTGCGCCACGTCCACCAGGCGGCGGGTGAGGTAACCCGAGTTGGCGGTCTTGAGCGCCGTATCGGCAAGACCCTTACGCGCGCCGTGGCTGGAGTTGAAGTACTCAAGCACCGACAGGCCTTCCTTGAAGTTCGAGATGATCGGCGTTTCGATAATCTCGCCGGAGGGCTTTGCCATCAGGCCGCGCATGCCGCAGAGCTGCTTGATCTGGGCAGCCGAGCCGCGCGCGCCGGAATGCGCCATCATGTAGATGGAGTTGATGGCTTTCGCATTGTTCTTGCCGTCTTTTTTGCCAACACCTGAAATCTGCTTCATCATGTCGTCGGCGACTTTTTCACCGCAGCGCGACCAGGCGTCGATCACCTTGTTGTAGCGCTCGCCGTTGGTGATCAGGCCGTCCGAGTATTGCTGCTCGAACTGCTTCACTTCACCGAAGGTTTCAGTGAGGTGCGCGTCCTTGCTCTGCGGGATCAGCATGTCGTCCTTGCCGAAGGAAATGCCGGCCTTGCAGGCATGGCGGAAGCCGAGTTGCATCAGGCGGTCGGCGAAAATCACCGTCTCCTTCTGGCCGCAATGGCGGTAGACTTCATACAGCAGGTTCGAGACTTCCTTCTTCGTCATCAGCTTGTTGACGGTCTTGAAGGAGAGCAGATGCTGCTTGGGCAACAGTACCGAGTGCACCACGTGCCCCCGCGTCGCGTCCACGATCTGCGTCACCGGCTTGTTGTTCTCATCCACCGTGCGGAAGCG
>CAYPEF010000119.1:0-1588 GCA_964409675.1 uncultured Rickettsiales bacterium
GCTTGCCTGCCTGCTCCGCCAGCACGCCGGAGACGGAGGCGAACAGCGCTTTTTTCTGCGTCTCATCCATCTGCGGCAGGAATGCTTTCAGCGCATCATTATCCAGCATCGCCTGCATCGGCTCCAACTGGCGGCTGACGGCGGCTTGCAGCGTAGCCTGCCGATCTATTGCTGGAAGTGCCAGAGAAAAAGGTTTGCCATCGACTACTTCGCTTTTGACGGCTGCTTGTACCATGTTTTTAATCGGAGCGCGCACCTTCGCAAGGGATTGCCCCAGTTCTTCCTGCATTCCCGCATTGGTGGATTCACGGATATAGGGAGCCAGCGGTGAGTTTTTGGTATCGCCGCCAAATAGGGCGGTGAAAACCGTGACGATTAAATCAAGTACGGCTTTGAAGAAATTATTGTTTTCTTTCCAGTCATTGAGGAAACCTTGCCAAATATGCCCAAATGAAGCTTCTGCCATGTCGCCGGTGTTATTCTGCGTGGCGGATTTGATGGCTTGGCTTGTAATGCCGATTTCCTGTTGCGTTGGGACCAGTTCATCCAACGTTGCCGGGGCCGCGGCATTATCGGGCGCATCCGGTATTTTTTTAAACTTAATGTCTGACAGCGCTGCTTTGCCTATCCGGCGATACTGAATGGCGCTTTCCACCAGCCCGGGCAGTTTATCATCTGCTACATCCTCATCATTCAAGCCGGTCAGGTTTAGAAAATCGGCACGCGAACCTTTTTGGGAATCGCTTAGAATACCGCGTATTCCATCACGCACAGAAGTGTAAACGTTCTGCGTGAATTCTTTCGCTTTATCTATCCCGCGCTGTTCCGAAGGGCTTGCCATAATGAATTGCTTATTCTCCTACCCTTGCATTCTACAGGCAGTTTTAGGGGAAATGGATGACAATTCCATGAAGATTTCCATGACAATAGCGTAAATGGCAGGTTTTTGATTGATTTACGCTCTAAACCCTGCCAAAAGGTAAACAACGGGGAAGAAATTGCCTTCGCGCAAGCGAATGAGGGGCAACGCTCATGCGAATAGATGGGAGCGGAAATTATGGCACTGGTTGGCGTAAAAATTAACGGAAAAGATTACCAGCTGGCCTGCGATGATGGGCAGGAGCAGCACGTTTTTGAGCTAAGTCAAGAGCTTGACTCGCGCATGCAGCAGATCATCGCTCAAGTTGGGCAGGCGCCGGAGAATATGCTTTTCCTGCTTTCCGCCCTGATGCTGGCTGATGAAATGAACGAAGCGCAGGCCGAAGTGCGGGCCTTGGAGCGCGAAGTAACCAAGCTTGCCCGGGACTTGCGCGACGAGCGGGCCGGCCCGAAAGCGCCGGATGAGACGGTTTCCCTGCTGGATGAGCTGGCCGAGCGTATCGACAGGATTGCGGACCAGCTGGAAGTGCGCTAATATAGGCCTTGCGGTTCTGCCCGGTTCGTCAGGCAGCTTGTTCCTTGGACCGATATTTTTTGACTCGGGAGCTGTCCCTGGCGGGGGTGCTAAACACACGCCCGCACACATGGCGCCCACCTTTACACAAGGGTCGAATGCGACTCGATGACCAACGGCCAGGGCGGATCCGCA
>CAYPEF010000119.1:1688-6342 GCA_964409675.1 uncultured Rickettsiales bacterium
ATGCCGGATAAATCCTCCCTTCGCCGTCATTTTCTTGCTCTGCGCCAGCAGATTCCTGCCTATCGGCAGGCGGAGGCGGCGAATGCCATTAAGACTCACCTGTTAGCCCTGATCTCCCCCGATGCTTGCGTGGCCGGGTATGCCGCCATGCGCGGCGAGCCGGATGTGTTTCCCGCCCTGCATGCCATGCGCGCGCGCGGCAATCCGGTGGCGCTGCCTTGCGTGCAGGAAAAGGGGCAGCCGCTGGTGTTCCGGCGCTATGATGCGCGGGTGCCCTTAAGTGCCGGGCATTACGGCGTGTCCTGCCCGGCGGAGGATGCTGAGGCGCTGGTGCCGGAGATGGTGCTGGTGCCGCTGCTGGCATTTGACCATGCTCGCCACCGGCTGGGCTATGGCGGGGGCTATTACGACCGGACGCTGGCGCAGCTGAAGGCGCGGAATCCGCAGATGGAAGCCATCGGCATCGCCTATGCGTGCCAGCAGGTTGACGCGCTGACGCCGGAGGCGCATGATGTGCCGCTGGACATGATTGTGACGGAAAGTGGAATTATTCGATGAAATTGTTGTTTTGCGGCGACGTAGTGGGCCGCTCCGGGCGAGAGGCGGTGCTGCGTGAGTTGCCGAAGCTAAAAGCATCGTGCGGGTTGGATTTCATCATCGTCAACGGCGATAACGCCGCCGGGGGATTCGGCATCCAGCCGAATTTGTGCAAGGAATTCTTCGCCGCCGGGGTGGATGTGGTGACGGGGGGCGACCATATCTGGGACCAGAAGGAGATTATTCCCTATATTGCGCAGGAAAAGCGTCTGCTGCGCCCGCAGAATTTTCCCGACAGCGTGCCTGGGCGCGGGCATAACATCTATACCACCGCCACGGGGGCGAAAGTGCTGGTGATTCACCTGCTCGGGCAGGTGTTCCACAAGGAGCATGCGCAGTGCCCGTTCGCGACCGCCGAAGGCATCTTATCACAGATGCGGATGCCGGGGGCAGTGCAGGCGATTTTCGTCGATTTCCATGCCGAGGCGACCTCGGAGAAAATGGCGATGGGGAAATACCTCGACGGGCGCGTCTCGGCAGTGGCGGGCAGCCATACGCATGTGCCAACGGCGGACTGGCGGATTTTGCCCAAAGGCACCGCCTACCAGACCGACACCGGCATGTGCGGCGATTACGATTCGGTGATCGGCTTCGCCGCCGAGGGACCGCTGCAGCGGTTCCTGACCAAAATGACAAAAATCCGCATGGATGTCGCCGCCGGGCCGGGCACCTTCTCCGGGCTTCTGGTGGAGACGGATGACGCGACGGGGCTAGCGAAAACGGTGGAATATTTGCAGTTGAATGCGTAATTTTATTCTCTCGCCCGCAGGCGGGAGGGGGAAACTAAGGAGATAGGCATGCGTATCATTGCCGGGAAGCACCGGGGGCGGAAAATCGAGACGCCGCGCGAAGCGAATGTCCGCCCGACATCGGATTTCGCGCGCGAGGGGATTTTCAATATCCTGGTGCATGGCAAATTCACCGGTGGCGTCTCCGCCGTAGAGGGAAAGCGCGTGCTGGATGTATTCAGCGGCACCGGGGCGCTGGGGCTGGAGGCGCTGTCGCGCGGGGCGGAATATGTGACGTTCATCGACCAGAACCGAGAGGCGCTGGAACTGGCGCGCCGGAACGCCGATGCGTTCCATGAGCTGAACGCCTGCGATTTCATCCATGCTGACGCCACCCAGCTAGGCGCGTGCAGCGGCGCACCGTTTGCGCTGGCGTTCCTTGACCCGCCCTACAGCAGCAAGTTCCTGCTGCCAGCGCTGAAGCGCCTGCTGGCGCAGGGCTGGCTGGAGCGCGGCGCGACGGTGATTGCCGAACATGACGAACGCACGGAATTCCGGGCACCGGAAGGGCTGGAAACGCTGGATGAGCGTCGCTACGGGCGGGCGATTGTGGAGATATTGCGGGTAGTGTAAGCCCTCCCCCTGGAGGGGGAGGGAGTAATGAGCTTACTGCTTCGGTGAGCCGGTGCCGGATTCGCCGGCTGTGCCTTTGCCGGACATACTGCTGCCGGTGGTGCCGTTTTCGGAGCCGCCTGCTGTGCCGGTGTTGGCGTCGTTATCGTCTTCGTGCATGTCTTTATGCATGGCTTTATGCTCTTCCCACTCTTTCTTCTTGTGGGCGCGCATTTCTTCCATGCTGATGCTGCCGTCTTTGTTGGTGTCGGCGTCGGTGAACATCTTATTGGCAAAGGCGTCGTGCTCTGTTTTAGTGATCTTGCCATCACCGTTGGTATCGACCCTTTTGAACATGTAGTCGGCTTTATCCTGCATATGGCCGGATTTCTTGCCATCATCCATGGCTGCCAGCGCAGGAGTTGCGATAGCGACTGCAAGCACGGCGGCGCGCAGTATGATAATCTTTTTCATATATTCGTTCCTTTGTCCAATGGAGCTGTATGGGTGGCGGTACGCACCGCCAGCCTGCAGGATTGAACTACGCTGTAAAAGATCAGTATCCAAGACGGGGGTATGGCATGGCACGCAAGCTTTGCATAAGTGATACAAGCGAAAGGATGTTGTTGCGCGCGGCGTTTTTTTTCATCACAAATCAGTTTGCTTCCTTTTAAGGGAGCTGAAAATTTAATGATCGTATCGTGGAAGGGAGATACCGTATGAAAAAGACTTTATTCTCTGCTGTGATTATCGGTGCATTGACTGCTCCTGCGGCTATGGCCGCCGATAATGCGCCTGCCCCGCCGCCGGGCACAGGAGCATTGGGCGGCATAGGCGGCGGTTTAGGCGGCGGTAACAAACCCGGCGGCGCAATGCCTGGCCCGCGGTTTGAAGCAATGCGCGAGCGCATGCAGGAGCGTAGCGCGGAAATGTTTAAGAAGATGGATGCAAACGCGGATGGCAAAATCTCCCAGGAGGAGCACGCCGCATTCTTTAAGCAGCGCTTTGCGGAAGTCGATGCCAATAAGGATGGATTCCTTACCGAGGACGAAATCCGCACCCACCGCATGAAGGAAATGGGCGAGCGTAATGAAAGGTCACCCATGGATGGGAGTGGTATGATGCAGCCGATGCCGGGCATGGGCGGCGGAAAAGAAGCTGGTAAACCTGCCGGGCTATAATTGCCGGAATCGGTTCCTGTTAAAAGCCGCCCTTCAGAGGGCGGCTTTTTTATTTTCCGGGTGCGCTGCCTGGAAGGCAGGCAGCTGTGCGCAGGCGGCGTCGATGCGCGTAAGGATGGGGTAATTGTTTAATGCGCAGCCGAATCGACGCGCGTGGTAAAGTTGTGGCACCAGGCAGCAATCGGCCAGCGTTGGCGTGTCGCCATGGCAGAAGCGCCCGGTATGCGGCTCCTGCGCCAGTTTGGTTTCCAGAGCGCTTAATCCGTCATGCGTCCAGTGCTGGATCCATTCCCGTTCATCGGCATTGTAATGCTCATGGATGTATTTGCGGATTTTTAAATTGTTCAGCGGGCCGATATCGCAGGCCATGGCCTGCGCGATGGCGCGAACCCGCGCCCGGCCAAAAGCATCCGCCGGCAGCAGCGGCGGAGCAGGGTGGGTTTCCTCCAGATATTCGATGATGGCGAGGGACTGGGTGAGCGTATGGCCCGCGTCCACCAGCACCGGCACCATGCGCTGCGGGTTCAGGTGCGCGTATTCCGCCGACAAATGCTCGCCCTGGGTGAGGTTGATGTTATGCATTTCCGCAGAAAGCCCTTTCAGCCCGAGCGCGATGCGCACGCGGTAGGAGCCGGAGGACATGGAGAAGTTGTATAGCAGCATAAGGGTTGCCCCGTGTGGTTAAGCAGGCTAATAACTGGGTTATAGCCTAAACCTTAACCAGTGCATAACGGAAAGCAGAGCCATGCCATTAACGCCCCAGCAGGAAGCCGAAATTAACGCCTTGCGCGAGCAGCGCTTCACCACCCGCCGCGAAGTTTCGCCGGCGCTGGAAGAGAGGCTGTATGAGGCGGTGCCAGTGCTGGACCACGGGTTCGTGCGCGTGATCGACTATATGGGTACCGACAGCGCTATCGTACAGGCGGCGCGGGTGTCGTACGGCAAGGGCACGCGCAAGGTCAATGAAGATGCAGGGCTGATTAATTACCTGATGCGCCACCGCCATACTACACCGTTTGAAATGTGCGAGATCAAGTTCCACATCAAGCTGCCAATATTCATAGCGCGCCAGTGGATTCGCCACCGCACCGCCAACGTGAACGAATATTCCGGGCGCTATTCGATCATGGACAAGGAATTCTACCTGCCCGCGCCGGAGCAGCTGGCGGCGCAGTCTTCCTCCAACCGGCAAGGCAGGGGGCAATTGCTGGAAGGCCCGGAAGCCGCACGCGTGCTGGAAATGCTGAAAACCGACGCTATGCGCGCCTATGACCATTACGAGGATATGCTCAACGCCAATGAAGAAGGCGTGATCCGTGATGAAGGCAAGCAGGGCTTGGCACGCGAGCTTGCGCGCATGAACCTGACGCTCAACTATTACACCCAGTGGTACTGGAAGGTGGATCTGCACAATCTGCTGCATTTCCTTTCGCTCAGGGCCGAGGCGCACGCCCAGTATGAAATCCGCGTTTATGCCGAGGCGATGCTGGAGATGCTTAAGGCCTGGGTGCCGCTGACCTATGCCGCCTTCATGGA
>CAYPEF010000120.1:0-6263 GCA_964409675.1 uncultured Rickettsiales bacterium
GCCGCCGGCATATCCGTCTTCGCTACCGGCTGGCCACCCGGCAGGGTTTCCGCTTTCGCAGGTGTGGGCGCATTAGCCGGCGCGGCCACGCCGCTTTTCGGCGCATAATTTTCCAGCGCTTTCTTATCCTCGCCCTCTTCCAGCAGCAGCGCGATCAGCGCGTTCACCTTCACCCCTTCCGTACCGGCGGGGATGATGATTTTGCCGATGGTGCCCTCATCCACCGCTTCCACTTCCATGGTGGCCTTGTCGGTTTCAATCTCGGCAATCACCTGGCCGGATTTAATTTTATCGCCTTCCTTGACGTTCCATTTGGCGAGATTGCCCTCGGTCATGGTGGGCGACAGGGCGGGCATCAGTATTTCAATCGGCATAGCGCTTCCTTCCAGACAGGGATTGGCCCGCGCCACCGCAGGTTCCCCTTTTTTATAAACCCTATGTGCATATTACCGATAGTCCGCCCGGTCAAGTCCTGCAACCATAACAGGTCGGAATTATCAGGCAATCCAGCAGAAGCTAATTCTCAATGGTGAAACTCACCGTCACATTCTGGCGGATTTCCACCCGCCCGCCCGGCAGCTCCGGTAAGGATTCCGCGCCGTCAGCCATCTTGGCCATGGCCATCATCGGGCGCGGCATGGGCGGTGACGGCGGCATAGCCCCGCCCTCGCTAACCGCTACCGGCTTGCCTACATGTACCCCCAGCGCCGTAGCCATTGCATCCGCTTTCGCGCGCGCATCCTGCACCGCTTTGCCCAAGAGCTCATCGCGCGCCTTCTTCTCATCATCCAGCCCGAACTGCGCCGAGCCGATGCGGTCGATCCCCTGCTCCGTCAGCCCATTGATGAGCACGCCGAGCTTCGCCGGGTCGGGCAGCGTCACCTCGATGCTGCTGGTAACCATATAACTGCGGAAGCGCTGCTTGCCGCTTTTGGGGTCGTAATCATACTGCGGAGAAATTTGCGTATATTGCGTCTTCAGCTTTTCCGCCGGCGCGCCCACCTGTTTTGCCTGGTCGAGCAGGATGGCCAGCTTGCGGTCCGCCGCCTCTTTCGCGACGTTGAGGTTCTTATCCTCGGCATAGACGGTCACCGGCAGCGTCACCTGATTCGGCGCAAGCTTGGCGATGGCTTCGCCGGTGACGGTTATCATCGCCGGAGGCATTGGCGGCGGCGGAGGCAGTGAAGGACCGGCCTGCGCAAACGCTCCGGCAGCCAGCAGGGTAAAGGCGGCGGCGCTTGCGGCGCATTGTTTCGTGAAGGACGGGCATAATGCGAACATGGTAACAACTCCTTTAGCCATATATTTCTTTCCACTCTGTTTTCTGGCGCGCATAATCCGGATTGGATTCGGCCTGTTGCCATTTAGCATAAAACATTTCGGCGCTTTCGGCTTTCGCCGGATCACCTGTGCCCTTTTCATTTAGGGCGTATGCGCGCTCCTTATCATATTTTCTGCCTCCCTTGTAGTTCGCATATCGCCGCGCCCGCGTGAACCCCATTTGCAGGAATTTCCGCGCCATGTCCGCGCCTACGAACTCGCCGTTTTTTAAATACGCCAGAAACATGTGGAATATGGTTTCACTGCTCTCGCTGGCAATTTCAGGCGTCTTGAAACGCCAGTGCGGCGTCAGCTCGCTTTTATAGGGCTCGCAGATCAGCACGCCCTGCTCGCCCTTGCCTACTTTATATTTTTCCGGCTCCCGCCGGTAATCAATGTCCGGCTTCCACGCATAATCCGCTTTCCTGAAATGAAGATAGGAAGGCTTCTGCGCCATGAAATCCGCTCCCACCCGCTCACTTATAATATGCCGAACATCTATTCCAGCATATTGCAGGGCTGGTTGCGGTAGGAACTGACGTTCAGCGCCGCCTGGATGTTTTGCCTGGCAAGCTGCTCCACCAGCGCCACGCCGGTTTCCGAATTATCAAGCTGATAGCCGACATTGCCGCTAAGCTGGTATTCCGTGATTCCTACCACCACGCCGTTCATGCCATATTGCGGCTGCGGGTTGATGCTGTAATTCATGTTGGTGACGGTGAATTTCTTCACACCCGCCTGCCGGGCAAAATTCTCCACCTCCTGCACGCGGCTGTCGAAGCTGTTTTTTGCATCGCGGATGGTTTTCTCGCGGCTGTTGAAGGTCACGTTGATCGTCACCTCTTCCTGCGCCGGGCATTTCTCCATGCTGCCTTTGATGCTGACTTTGTCGGCCACCGTGGCAGGCGCATCAATTTTTTTAGCGGCTTCCGCCGCCACGGCAGCAACAGGCATGACAGCCGACAATAAGAAAATTCCAATGACTCTCATTATCCTTCTCCTTCGGTTAGCATGTTATTGCCGCACAGCCGCAAAACTTACTCCTTGTAGCAGGCCTTCTTCGCCGCCTGCACTATATTTTCCACCTGCGGCAGCGCCAGCTTTTCGAGATTCGCCGCATAAGGCAGCGGCACGTCCGCGCCGTGCACGCGTATGAGCGGCGCATCGAGATAATCGAACGCCTGTTCCATCATCAGCGCCGCTATCTCGGAACCGATACCCGCCGCCGGCCAGCCTTCCTCCACGCTCACCAGCCGGTTGGTTTTCTTCACCGACTCCACAATCGTCTCCGTATCGAGCGGGCGGATGGTGCGCAGGTCAATTACCTCCGCCTCAATCCCCTCGCCCGCCAGCTGCTCGGCAGCCTTCAGCGCATGGCCGACCATAATCGAAAACGCAACGATGGTCACATCCGATCCCTCGCGTAGCACCGCCGCCTTGCCAAGCGGCACGGTGTAATCCGCATCGTCCGGCACTTCAAAACTCTGGCCGTAGAGAATTTCATTCTCCAGAAAAATCACCGGATTTGGATCGCGGATGGCGGACTTGAGCAAGCCCTTGGCATCTGCTGCCGAATAAGGGGCCACCACTTTCAGCCCCGGCACATGCGCATACCAGCTGGCATAGCACTGCGAATGCTGCGCGCCCACGCGCGACGCCGCGCCGTTCGGGCCGCGAAAGACAATCGGGCAGGAAATCTGCCCACCGGACATATAACGCGTTTTCGCCGCCGAGTTGATGATCTGGTCAATCGCCTGCATGCCGAAATTCCATGTCATGAATTCCACAATCGGCTTCAGCCCCATCATGGATGCACCCACGCCAAGACCGGCAAACCCGTGCTCGGTGATAGGCGTATCCACCACACGTTTCGCCCCGAATTCCTGCAGCAGGTTCTGACTCACCTTATAAGCGCCCTGATACTCGGCCACTTCCTCGCCCATCAGGAACACTTCGGGCGTGCTGCGCATTTCCTCGGCCATGGCATCACGTAAGGCTTCACGAACGGTTAAGGTAGGCACGGTTTACTCCTTATGGTTAGAGATGCGGCCACGCCATCGGCGCTGCGCGGGTGGCAGGACGCTTCAAATGACGCTATTGGCATATTTCATTACGATCATGCATTTATTGATGGCGCTGCTGACGCCGAAATGCTCGTATACCGGGTCTTTGATTTCTTCGTCGGTGCAATCGCGGATTTTACTGATGCGGTTATTGGCTTCGCCTTCCGTCACCACGCCGGCATCCTTGGTTTTTCCGTAGAAAGCACGCACCGTTTCCGCCCTGTCGTCGCCTGAGAGGTCTTTATAAAGCGTAATTGAACCATTTTTCTCGCTCGCGCGCTTGGCCAGCGGCGCGGCGGCGGCGGGCAGTGCCATGATCGTGGAAAGCAACAGGCATGTCAGGATACGCATCTTCTTACCCCGTGATATCTGTCCATAGTTCATTTTCCGACGGCTCCGGGCTCTCACGCGCAAAATCCGCCGCGTCGTTGACGACCGCTTTAACGTCCTTCTCAATCTCCTTGAACGCCTCTTCCCCGGCAAGGCTCTCGCGCAGCATGAGCGCTTTCAGGCCTTCAATCGGGTCGCGGTGTTCCTTGTAATCTTCCACCTCTTCCTTGCTGCGGTACTTGGCGGGGTCGGACATCGAGTGGCCGCGGTAGCGATAGGTCTTCATTTCCAGCACCATCGGCCCGTGGCCGGCGCGCACATATTCCACCGCCTCTTTCGCCGCTTCCTGCACCGCCACCACATCCATGCCGTTAACCTGCCGGCCCGGGATGCCGAAGCCTTCGCCACGCTTGTATAGTTCAGTCGTCGAATGGCTGCGCTTGACGGAAGTGCCCATGGCGTATTCGTTATTCTCGATCACATAGATCACCGGCAGTTTCCACAGGGAAGCCATGTTGAAGGATTCATACACCTGCCCCTGGTTGATCGCCCCGTCGCCCAGATAGGTCAGGCAGATAAAGCCGTTCTCGCGGTATTTATGCGCAAACGCGATGCCGGTACCAAGCGGCACCTGCGCGCCGACGATACCGTGACCGCCGTAAAACTGCTTCTCCACGGAAAACATGTGCATCGAGCCGCCCTTGCCCTTGGAGAAGCCGCCTTCGCGCCCGGTCAGCTCCGCCATGATGCCTTTCGGGTCCATGCCGCAGGCGAGCATATGGCCGTGGTCGCGGTAGCTGGTAATGACGGAATCGCCCTCTTTCAGCGCCGATTGCAGCCCCACCACCACGGCCTCCTGGCCGATATAGAGGTGGCAGAAACCGCCGATCAGCCCCATGCCGTAGAGCTGGCCCGCTTTTTCCTCGAAACGGCGAATCATCAGCATGTCTCGGTAGAAAGCGAGGAGCTGCTTTTTATCGCGCGGCGTGGGCGCGCTTGCTGGTTTGGTTGCGTTCGCCATGGGGCCTGAAGTGGGTTTGGTGCTTGCTGTTTTCGCCATACAAATGAATCAAATGCAGTATAAACCGAATCGGAGATGAAACCAACCGCATAAAGGCCGAAAACAGCTGTTTATGCAAGCATTTCTCGCAGCATGCGATGCTGCATTGCAGCAAAGCTATTTACTTGCGCGCGATGATCACCATCTCATCCGGCCCGGCATAGCCCAGCACCACGCGGGCGCGCTCATCGAGCAGGTCGAGATCGAGGGAAGCGGACGACAGGCCTTTCACATTGCGCTCCAGCAGCTCGCGTTGGGCCTTGGCTTCCGCCAATTGCTCCTTAAGCGCTTCCAGCCGCTTGGTTTCCTTGAACCACGCATATACGCCACGGTCACCGCTGACCGCGTGAAAGCCCAGGTAAAACAGGACAAACAGCAGTATCAGTGGTTTATAGGCGTGACGTAGCGGCGACTGCCGCGCGGCGTGTGGCATGCATTCCTCCCTGACCGAACAGGGTAGCGCAGCCCCCACGCAATGCAAGCCGTTTATCCGGGGAAAAGCGATATATTAGTCAACTGACTTTTGCGCTTTTCGCACAGCCAGTGCAGAAATGACACACCCTTTCTCCCCCTCCGACAGCCGCGGCCACGCTGCCACCTCCTGCAACGTGCGAAAACAGCCTTTGCAAAAGCCGGTTTCGTTATCAATAGTGCATATGGCGATACACGGCGATAAAACTCTTTGCATTATATTCAATAACAATCAATAATTGTGAATCACTTAATATATTGTTTATAGATTATGTTACCATCTGAGTCTTCAGATATTTTGCGTACAGCCCATGCCCTGCCAAAAGGAGCATATCTTACGCCCGGACTAGCTAACGTAGCGGATGATGAAGCTATCATCGTCGGGGAAGAATGTTTGGGCGTAACGAATGCAACCAGCGTAAAACCTGTAATTGGAACCAACGGTTATTCACCATGCACAGCGATTATAGCATACAATAACAAACGCAAAATTGCTGTTACGGTACATTATAACGAATTTACAGAAGAAACTTTAAATCGGATGCTGAAGCTTGCGCGTAATGATGATACCGACTGGATTACTTTTTATGTCGCTGGTTTAAACAAAGACACCAGCACTAAAGATGAATCTTTCTGCAATCTTAATCAATTTCTTATGCATCAAATGGAAAAAATAGCGCAGTGGATCAACTCTACACCCTATTCCACCTTAGCTGTATTTGATGTATTTGATAAACCCAAACCCAACGGTATCGCTATAGATACACGCACAGGAAAATTAATTCGTGGCTCTAAAATCTTTAAAACACCGATAGAGTTTGATTCCACACCAGACTATGATGATTTGTTTATAAGATACAGCCGCTTGAGGTCCCATGATTTTTATGATGGAACAACACCTGACAAACAAAGACAGCGTAATCGTTAAATTTAAATATCTAGGTTACTCACCTTCAGCGCATTAGTCTGGATGAAATCGCGGCGCGGCTCCACCACATCGCCCATCAGGGTGGAGAAAA
>CAYPEF010000121.1:0-6234 GCA_964409675.1 uncultured Rickettsiales bacterium
TCCGCCAGCCGTTCCGCCCTTCGTCCACAGGCGATGACGCGTGCGCCCTCGCGCAGAAATGCCTCAGCACACGCACGGCCAAAACCGGAAGTAGCGCCAGTGACGATAACAACTCTCTTTTTGCATTCAGAAGGCGACTTCATATTAACACTAAAAAGCTGAATAGCGCAGTAGACAAAACGTTGAATTACCCGCAGTGTTTTGATTACTTATCTTATATTTAGTAAAGCTATCTATCAAGCCATAGTGCTTATATCGCTAAGCGTCCATATATGAAAATGTCTCAGTTAGTTTAGTAAGGTTCATTCAGCCTTGAATACCATGGCACAGTTCGTGCTGTTGTTTGTGGTGTAAACTGAATCACTTTGTCCCAGACCAATTGTTACACAACTTCCTGCAGGATTAAATACGCCACCACTTGTAATGGCAAATGGAAGCGTTGTGATAGCGCCTGTGGTAGGATTTTGATTATCATATTTCTCATCAAGGTATTTTGCTTCATCTGGGTGCACCCATCCTGCATTATTATTAGTATTGGCAGCATCATCGCGCTGAACTCCGGCAATAATGCGGTTCGCTTGCGTAGAACCGGGAGGTTGCGACGCCCATATTCCCGCATTGTTATCACCGGTATAAAATGAATAAAGAATTTGATAGCCCATCCGCGGAATGCGCGATGCTGGTACATTCTGCCCTACAACAGAATGGCCATAAGTAGTTGTTTCATCACTAATGCCGGTGAATTTGCCTTTTATTAAACCTGCAAGCTGAAGCTGCTGCCATGCCCGGAAAGACTCAAGCGCCCAATCAATCTTAGCGTCATTATTTCCGTTACAGGTCCCGGTGCCACCTCCAACAGGACACCCAAGGCTATCTGTTCCGAATTGACTCTCAGCGTTTATACAATCTCCTGCAATACAATCGTATTTAAGCCGAAATGTAGTGAAAGCAGTTTTGAGATTTTCAATGTCCGTGAGCACACTACGCAGCTCTGACTGGCGGATCATTTCCCGCCCGACTATCACGCCACCAACAATCAAACCTATAATAACAAGTACAATACTTAGTTCAATTAGCGTGAAACCTGCTTTTATTTTTCTATACATTAGCGACTTCTTGACTCTAAAATGCATAAAATTGTCAAGCACCTTACTCTGCAAAGTAAAAAATGCAATGATCAAAAGAAAGCAATATAAATAGCTTACAAAAATATTCCTTTATGGACGGTTCAGCAGTAACCGCAGCAGGTCAAGCGGCCAGGTGAATGGACTGGTTTGTATTCCCTTTTGCGCCACTGCGAGCGCTTCGCGCCATTTTCCTTCCCTTGCCAGCCATAGCGCCTGGCGCGTGGTGCCGCGGCGCACCCAGCGGCGCAGGCGGCGGCGGGATGCGGCGTCCCAGTTGCCTTGCGCCAGATACTCGGCGGCCATATGAGCGCGCTCTTCAAACATCTGGCGCTCGACGCGCGGGTTGCCGCCGAAGGTGAGCGAGCCGGCATGGGCGAGATACGTGTAGCCCATCACCGGCAGCACGCGGTGCTTCAGCGGCGCGCGGGCGATACGCAGGAGAAATTCCAGGTCGCTCGCCACGTAACGCTGGCCAAGATGGTTAGTAACGAGAAAATCGCCGAAGCGCACATAGACGGATTTGCGCCAGAAGCGCGCGTTGGGCACCGGGCTAGCGGTGGCGGAAAGCGCCAGCCGGTCGCCGGTGAATCGCTTGATGACCTGCAATGCCCCGTTTGCGTCGCGCTCCACCACCTGCGCTTCAAGGGTGACGCCGTCGAGTTCCGGGTCGGCGGCAAAGGCTTCGCCCACGGCGCACAAGGCACCCGGCTCATAGGCATCATCGGCGTTCAGCAGGGCGATGATGTCGCCGGTGGCGCGGGCGATGCCTTCATTGTAGCAGGCATTGGGGCCATCGTCTTTCTGGCTGCGCCAATAGGTGATATGCGGCAGGAAGCGCTTGATAATTTCCACCGTGCCGTCCGTGGAGCCGCCGTCCAGCACGATCAGCTCCAGATCAGGGTAGGACTGGGCAACTACGCTCTCCAGCGCCCGCGAAAGTGTCGCCTCGGCGCGGAAACAGGGAATGATGACGCTGATGCGCGGAAGCGGCTGCATGGCGCGGCTCAGGCGTTCCCACCCGGCGGCAGCGCGGCCTCCAGACGCCGGCGGGCGGCCTGCGCCTCCGCCAGCTTTTCGCGCAGTTCCTCCTCCACATGCCGGCGCTCGGCGATGTATTCGCCGGTGCGTTCGATCTGGCGGGCCAGGCTGTCGATTTCTTCAGGCCCCATCTGCTGCATGGGACGAAACCCCTCCCCGCGCGCCACGCGCGCGGCGACCTGCGTCAGCTCCACCACCGGCTTGATGATGCGCGCGCGCACGATCCATAAAAACAGCAGCAGGAAGCAGGCCAGCGCCACGATCTGCACCAGCCGCGGCCAGAGCTGGGAGCGGATCTGACTGGTGCTGAACGCATTGTCGTACCCGACCAGGATAACATACGGGTAATGGTTGGAGACCTGGTAATAGGAATAAATACCCGCCCGCGCAAACAGCGGCGCGCGCGACAGCACGCCCTTGGGATGCTCGGCGACGTTCAGGCTGCTTAAGCGCTGCTGCGAGAAATTTTCCTCCACGAAGCGCGGGTTGGCCGATACCACGGTAAGCGGCAGGAAAGTGCGACTCATGACGGCGAAGCTGATACCCTCGCGTTCGATCAGATAGCCGATCTGCTCGGTGAGCGCGCCGATATCGATACTGGCCACCAGCGTGCCCAGGTAGCGCCCGGTATCGTCGGTGATGCCCATGCCAATCGGAATCACCCATTTGCCCGACACGCGACCCTGAATCGGGCGGCCGATCTGCGCCTGCCAGGGCATGTCCATGGTTTTGTGGATGTAGTCCCGGTCGGCCACGTTGACCGGCTGGTCCATCACGCCCTTGTTGCTGCTGACCACCACGCGCTGCGAATGGTCCACCCACGACCAGACTTCATAGACGGGCTTGCGCGAATCGAAGGCTTTCAGCAACTGACCGACGGTGCGCAGATCATTCGTATCCAGCCTTGTGAGCTGGCGGCCGATGGCGTTCAGCAGATAGCCGGCGTTTTCAATGTCGCGCTCCAGCGTGCGGTCGATGCGGGCGGCTTCCTGCTCCAGCTCGGCGATGATCTGACGGGAATGGGTGGTATAGGTGACCCAGGTGACCCAGGCAGAAAGCAGCAATAGCAGCGAAATAATTGCCACCGACAGCAAGGCAAAATCACGCGACAAAGACGGCTGCGCCCAAGAGGGTTTCATAGAAGATGGCCCGTAGCTCACGGTTTCGTATCAATCAATTGAAATAAAAAGAGAAAGAATTATTTTTCTTATCACCAAATCTTTTTAATTCCTATTATGATGTATATCATAACCACTTGCGAAAAGCTTGGCTATAGGTTAGTAAACGATAAATAAATTAATATAAATAAAGGAAAAGCAATCATGGCTGAGGGTGTTAGTAGTGGGTTTGTTTGTGGTGTAGTTGGTAAAGGAAGCAACTAAAGATGTACATCAAACCCCTCAGCACAAGACGCCACCTAAAATCTTTATGCCCTTAATTTGCAAGGCAACTGTTATCATCCCTGTAATGGCAGCGAAGCAATATCTTTGGGGCTCTGGAGCCAGTGCGTAAACGGCTAGGCATGTATATCAGCAACTAATAACACTAAACGAATACTAACTATCTTAGGAAATTTTATGGAAAAGAAGCGCAAAAGAAAAGCATCTAACGGCTTTACCAAAGCGCAAGAATGCTATATTACCCACTTGCATAAAGAATTTGACATTCGATTTGAAAAAATAGCAGAGCTTATCCTAGAAAAAATACGCGAAAAATACGCTATAGATTCGCATTCTGATGAACAAAAGAATAGTGAAGATTTTTTTTCGCCATTAAGCGATTTAGCTATAGAACACTTCGGCCAGGGTTTAATCGAGAAAGTAGTAGCATCCGGGGGGCAGCGCGCTATTAACCTTAATCCTATCATTCAGAAAACCCTCGATCAAATACCTTCTATAGATGCTGATGATGCAGTTTCCACCAAGCTGCTTCAAAGTCAGGCAACCATTGCTGATAATTTAAATACTGAAGGAAAAAAGATAGCTGAGGAAATGCGCAATCTAGTAAAAACATGGGTGAGGTACGATGCGCAAAAGGATGCAAGCAGATAAAGATTAGGGTTTCTTTGTCGCCTGCCAATATGCATAATATTGCTTCAGCTTATTTTTAATGAATGGCAATAGTGCATGGCCGATTTATTCGTATCGAAAACCACCAAAACCGCCAAGGAATCCTACACCGCTGAGGACATTGAAGTCCTCGAAGGGCTGGAGCCGGTGCGCAAGCGGCCCGGCATGTATATCGGCGGCACGGATGAGAACGCGCTGCACCATCTGGTGCATGAGATTTTCGACAATTCGATGGACGAGGCGGTGGCGGGGCATGCCAGCCGCATTGAAATTGACCTGCAGGAGAATAACCTGATTACTATCCGCGACAATGGCCGCGGCATTCCGATTGACCCGCATCCCAAATACCCCAAGAAATCGGCGCTGGAGGTGATTCTCACCATGCTGCATTCGGGCGGCAAGTTTTCAGGCAAATCCTATGAAACGTCGGGCGGGTTGCACGGCGTGGGCATTTCGGTGGTGAATGCGCTGGCCGATCATCTGGAGGTGGAGGTGGTGCGCAATAAAACCCTCTACCGGCAGACCTATTCGCAAGGCCACCCTACCAGCAAGCTCAAGGAAGCGGGCGCGGCCAGCAACCGGCGCGGCACCTCCGTCACCTTCCACCCGGACCCGGAGATTTTCGGCGCGAAGCTGAAATTCAGGCCGGAGCGGCTATATAAATTCGCGCGCTCGAAGGCATATCTCTACCGAGGTGTGGAGATTCGCTGGAACTGCGCGCCGTCGCTGCTGCCGGAAGACAGCACCATCCCAGCGCAGGATACCATCCATTTTCCCGGAGGCTTACGCGATTTCCTGAACCTTCAGCTGGAGGGGCGCGAAACCGTCACTGCCGAGCCATTCACCGGCGAGGCGGAGCTGGCCGAGGGCAAGGGGCGCATTGAATGGGCAGTGGCATGGCCCACCGATGAAGAACCTTACGTCAGCACTTATTGTAATACGGTGCCGACGCCCGAGGGCGGCACGCATGAATCTGGCATGCGCTCAGCGTTAACAAAAGGATTAAAATCCTACGGCGAGCTGCTGAATAATAAAAAAATCAACCAGGCGATGGGCGAGGATATGCTCGGCGGGGCGGTGATGATCCTGTCGCTGTTCCTGCGCGACCCGCAGTTCCAGGGCCAGACCAAGGGCAAGCTGGTGAGCCAGGAAGCCACGCGGCTGGTGGAAAACGCCATGCGCGACCATTTCGACCACTGGCTCCCGCGTGACGCCGAATCGAGCAATAAGCTGCTCGCCTACGTGATCGAGCGCGCCGAGGAGCGCATGCGGCGCAAGCAGGAAAAGGAAGTGGGCCGCAAGGCGGTAACGCAGAAGCTGCGCCTGCCCGGCAAGCTCGCCGACTGCACGCGCAGCGCCCAGAAAGGCACCGAGCTGTTCATCGTGGAAGGCGACTCGGCGGGCGGCTCGGCCAAGCAGGCGCGCGACCGCGAGAGCCAGGCGGTGCTGCCCTTGCGCGGTAAAATCCTCAACGTGGCCAGCGCCACGCTGGATAAGATCAAGGCGAATCAGGAACTCTCCGATCTGGTGCTGGCGCTGGGATGCGGCTCCGGCAAGCATTTCCAGCCGGACCAGCTTAGATACGAAAAAATCGTCATCATGACCGACGCCGACGTGGACGGGGCGCATATCGCTTCGCTCTTAATGACCTTCTTCTACCAGGAAATGCCGGAGCTGATCACGCGCGGGCATCTCTATATCGCCCAGCCACCGCTCTACCGCATTACCCAAGGCACGCAAACCCATTACGCGCAGGATGACCGCGACAAGGAGCGGCTGATCAAGCAACTGGAGAAAAAACCCGGCAAGCTGGAAATCGGGCGCTTCAAAGGCTTAGGGGAAATGACCCCCTCGCAGCTGAAAGAAACCACCATGCAGGGCGAAGGCAGAACCTTGCTCAAAGTGCAGATCGTGGATTCCGAAACCGGCCCCACCGCTGAGCGCGTGGAACAGCTGATGGGAAGAAAGCCGGAACACCGGTTTGCGTTTATTCAGGAGAA
>CAYPEF010000122.1:0-3209 GCA_964409675.1 uncultured Rickettsiales bacterium
CGGCGGCGGCATGCCGATCGGAGCGATGCTGGTGGGCGCGCGCGCGTCGGATACTTTCCAGTTCGGTGGCCACGGCACCACCTTCGGCGGCAACCCGCTGGCCACAGCCGTGGCGCGCGTGGTGCTGCAAAAACTGCAATCGGCGGAGCTTTCGCAGAATGTGGATGCGCGAAGCAAGCAATTGACCGGCGCATTAAAGGCTCTAAATGAAAAATACCATCTCTTCACGGAGATACGCGGCTTCGGCCTGATGATCGGTGCGGAGCTGAAGCCCGAGCTGCATGGCAAAGCCGGTGACATCGGCGACGCCGCCCGTAAGCACGGCGTGCTGGTATTGCAAGCTGGCCCCAACGTGCTGCGCTTCGTGCCGCCGCTCACCATCACGGAAGCGGAAATGAATGAAGGACTGAAACGGCTGGATGCGGTACTGGCGGAATATACGTCGGTGGTGAAATAGCGTAATTAATTCAGTTGAGCCTGTTTCCCCTCGTCATTCCCCGAATTTCACGCCAGTGAAATTATAGGGGAATCCATGCTGGCGGTTAAGCAAGCTGGATCACCCTATAATCGCTACGCGATTCTGGTGATGATAAAATATAAAAGCATGCGAAGTGAAGGATATGATCATGCCGGATTACAGCGCTTCTCTTCACTGGATCGACAGCCAGCAATCCCACCTGCTGGAGCGCACGATGGCGTGGTCCGCCATCAATTCCGGCAGCATGAATATCAAAGGATTGCAGGAAATGCTGGAGGCGCTGCAGGAGGCGTTTTCTCCGCTTGGCGGCGAGATGGAAAAAATAAGCCTCACTCCGCGCGATCTGGTTACCGACAAAGGCGCAATGCTGGCCACACCGCTCGGCAAGGCGTTGCGCATCCGCAAGCATCCGCAGGCTCCGCTGCAAGTTTTCCTCGGCGGCCACATGGATACCGTTTTCGCTGCCGACCACCCTTTTCAAATTCCGGTCATGCAGGACGCCGAGCGCCTGCGTGGCCCCGGCGTGGCGGATTTGAAAGGCGGTCTTTCGGTGATGCTCACCGCGCTCACTGCGCTGGAGCAGAGCGAATGGGCCGGAAAAATCGGCTGGGAAGTGCTGATCAACCCGGATGAGGAAATCGGCTCACCCGGTTCGGACGCGCTGCTCAAGGAAGCCGCCGCGCGTAACGATCTCGGGCTGATCTATGAACCCGCCCTGGCGGACGGCACGCTGGTCAGCGCGCGCAAGGGCAGCGGCAATTTTACCGCCGTGATACATGGTCGTGCCGCGCATGTGGGCCGGGCGTTTCAGGACGGCCGCAACGCCGTCATCGCGGCTGCGGAGCTGGCGCAGGATTTAAGCCGCCTCACCGGCGGCTGCCCGGGTGTGCTGTGCAATGTCGGCAAAATAGAAGGTGGCGGGCCGGTCAACATGGTGCCGGACCTTGCCATCGTGCGCTTCAATATCCGCGTGGATGACGCGGAAGAACAGGCATGGACCGAGAAAAAACTGCATGGCATGCAGGAGCGCTTCAACGCGATGGACGGATTGTCGCTCGAATTCCACGGCCGCTTCGGCCGCCCTGCCAAGAAGTGGGACGCGGCGAATGAGCATTTATTCTTGCTGATCCGCGCCTGCGGTGAAGCGCTGTCGCTGTCTATCCAAGCCGCCCCCACAGGGGGTTGCTGCGACGGCAATAATCTGGCAGCATATGGGCTTCCCAACATCGACACGCTGGGCGTGCGCGGAGGCCATTTGCATACCGACCAGGAGTTTATGATCATTGAAAGCTTGAGCGAGCGCGCCAAGCTTTCTGCGCTGTTGCTGCTCAAACTCGCCAGCGGCGAACTGAGCTGGCCGCACGGCAGGAGCGTCCGTGTATGATGTTGGTGCGCCCGGTGCAGTTGCAGGACCAGGAGGAATTGCTGGCGCTCGCCCGTCTCGCGGGCATCGGCATGACCTCGCTTCCCGCCGACAGCCACGTGCTGAAGCAAAAGATCGAGCGAGCGGTGGTGAGCTTCCAGGGAAAGCCGCCCTATGCTCAAGGCGAGAGCTTCCTCTTCGTGCTGGAGGATACGCAGACGGGAAAGATCATCGGCAGCACCGGCATCGTCGCGCATGTTGGCGTGAACCGGCCTTTCTATTCCTACAAGCTCTCCACCATCGTGCAGGCGTGCGAATTCTTGCAGGTCTATTCGCCGCAGCGCGTGCTGCACATGGTGAATGATTACACAGGAGCCACGGAAATCGGCTCGCTGTTCGTGGTGCCGGAATACCGGCGGGACGGTATCGGCAAATTCCTCTCGCGCTGCCGCTACATGATGCTGGCGGAATTTCCGCAGCTTTTCTCTGAAACGGTGATTGCTGAAATTCGCGGTGTGCAGGATGAGCAGGGTGATTCGCCCTTTTATAACCATCTATGTAAATATTTCTTCCAGATCGACTATAAGCGCGCAGATTTCGTGATCGCCACGCAAGGCGGCCAGTTCATCGCCGACCTGATGCCGAAATATCCCATTTACGTCACCCTTCTGCCCGAGCAGGCGCGGCAGGTGATCGGCATGCCATTCGAGGCCTCTAAGCCGGCGAAGAAGCTGCTTGAGGGCGAGGGCTTCTCTTATCAGGGATACGTGGACGTGCTCGATGCCGGTCCGACGATGCAGGCCAAACGCGCAGAGATCAAGACCGTGGCGGAAAGCAAAAAGCGAGTGGTACGCGAAATCGTGCCGACCATTGATAAAATTCCGCATATGATTGCTAACGCGTCTCGCGAGCAGTACTGCATCGTCCTCGCTCCTGTACAGGAAACGGCGGGCGACGGGGTCATCATCACGGAAGAAACGGCAAAACATCTGGGAGTTGCGCGCGGCGACATGGTGAGGTACGCGCTATGATCGGCAAACATCATATCGGTGGTAGCTGGCGCGAAGGCGCGGGCGAAATCTTCCGCTCGCACGACCCGGCCTACGGGCACGAACTCTGGATCGGCCGCGCCGCTGACGCGCAGGATATGGACATGGCCGTGCAGGCGGCTCGGCGTGCCTTTCCCATCTGGTCGCGCCTGACGCTGGACGAGCGCATGAGCATCATTCTGCGCTACCGCGCCGTGGTGGAAAAACACGCCGACGCATTCGCCGAAATTATCGCCAGAGAAACCGGCAAAATCCGCTGGGACGCTAAAGGCGAGGTGCAGGCGGTGATCGGCAAGATCACTATCTCGCTCGACGCATA
>CAYPEF010000122.1:3309-6212 GCA_964409675.1 uncultured Rickettsiales bacterium
CTCCGCCATCGCCCGCATGGGGTGGCGGCGGTGTTCGGGCCGTATAATTTCCCGGCGCATTTGCCCAACGGCCATATTGTCCCGGCGCTAATCGCGGGCAATACTATCGTGTTCAAACCGAGCGATATGACGCCGCTGGTGGCCGAGACTATGCTCACCTACTGGCAGGAGGCGGGCCTGCCGGAAGGCGTGCTGAACCTGACGCAGGGCGGGCGCGACACCGGCATCGCACTGGCCGCGCATGCCGGATTGGACGCGCTTTATTTCACCGGCAGCGCGGAAGTGGGCGCTCTGTTGCACAAGCAGTTCGGCGGACGCCCGGAATTTATGCTGGCGCTGGAGATGGGCGGCAACAATGCGCTGATCGTGCATGAGGCGGAAGACGAAAACGCCGCCGCCATGATCGCCATTCAGTCAGCCTTTGCCAGCAGCGGCCAGCGCTGCACCTGCGCGCGCCGCCTGATTGTACCGGAAGGGCGTGCGGGCGATGCGTTCCTTGCCCAGTTGATTGGCATCGCCGAGCAGATCGCAATCGGTCCCTATGACGCCGACCCGCAGCCCTATATGGGCCCGCTGATTTCCGAAAAAGAGGCGGATAAAGTCATGTCTGCGCATGATGCGCTGATAGGGGCGGGGGGTACGCCGCTGCTGCGCATGCGCCGCGACGCTTCCAATGTCGCCTGCCTGACGCCTGGAATCATCGATGTTTCAACCATCCCAAACCGGCCCGACCGCGAAGTGTTCGGCCCGCTCCTGCAGGTGATCCGTGTGGCGGACATGGACGCGGCGATGATGGAAGCTAACAACACTCGCTATGGCCTAAGCGCCGGTATCATCACCGACAATCCGGCGCTGTATGATCGCTTCATCCGCGATATCCGCGCCGGCGTCATCGCCTGGAACCGCCCGACCACCGGCGCTTCCAGCGCCCTGCCTTTCGGCGGCGTCGGCATCAGCGGTAACCACCGCCCAAGCGCCTTCTACGCCGCCGATTACTGCGCCTATCCAGTTGCTGCGCAGGAAGCGGCGGTGCTGGACGCCGGGAAGCTGCCGCCCGGGCTTCCCCAATGAGGGAAGCTAATTTCGACGGGCTGGTCGGCCCCACGCATAATTATTCCGGGCTGGCGTTCGGTAATGTCGCATCGGAGAAAAACGCGAGCCTCGCCTCCAACCCGCGCGCGGCGGCGCTGCAGGGGGTGGAGAAAATGCGCTTGCTGCATTCGCTCGGCCTGCCGCAGGGCATCTTCCCGCCACAGCCGCGCCCGGCTTTGCGCTGGCTCGCGGCACTCGGCTTCACAGGTGGCGTGCGCGAAGTGATGGCGCGCGTAAGCAACGAAGCGCCTGAACTGCTCCCCTATTGCTACTCCTCCTCCGGCATGTGGGCGGCGAACGCGGCGACCATCACCCCGTCCTGCGACAGCGCCGACGGCACCATGCACATCACGCCCGCGAACCTCACCAGCACGCCGCACCGCGCGCTGGAATCCCGCTTCACCAGTAAATTCCTCGCGCGCATTTTCAGCGGCGATGCGTTTACGCACCACGCGCCGCTGCCACCCGGTCCGCTGACGCCCGACGAAGGAGCCGCCAACCATACCGCCTTGCGCGCGCTCGGCGCGAAGCAGTACCTGCACATCTTCGTTTACGGGCGCGACGCGGCGCGCAAAAGCGCCGAGCCGTCGCGCTTTCCCGCCCGCCAGACGCTGCAGGCCAGCCAGGCCGTCGCGCGTCTGCATGCGCTGCCGCCGGAGCAGACCATCTTTTTGCAGCAATCGCCTGTCGCTATCGACGCTGGGGTGTTCCATAACGACGTGATTTCCGTCGGCCATGAAAACGTGCTGCTTTACCATGCGCGTGCTTTTGCGGATAGCGAGGCAGCTATTCGCTCCATCGCGGAAAAACAGCCGAGCAACTCGTGGTATTTTTTACGGGTGGAGGAGCAGGAGCTTGCGCTGCCGGACGTGGTGGCCTCCTACCTGTTCAACAGCCAGCTGGTTACTATACCCGGCGGCGATATGGCGTTGATCGCGCCGAAAGAGTGCGAGGAAAATCCCGCTGTCGCCGCTATCATCCGGCGTTGGATCGAGGGAAATAACCCGCTTGCGCGCACCTATTTCATGGATCTGAAGCAAAGCATGCGCAACGGCGGCGGACCTGCCTGCCTGCGCTTGCGCGTGCCGCTTTCGCGCGATGAATGGGACAGCGTGAATGATGGCGTCAAGTGGAGCGAACCGCTATACGATACGCTAAAAGAGTTTATCACAAAGCGCTACCGTGACCGGCTGACGCCGGATGATCTCAAAGACCCGGATTTCGCCGTGGAAGTGCTGGAGGTGCTGGAAGAATTAAGTGATATTTTCGGAATGGAAGGACTCTATGACGGCGAATACTGACTGGCTCACGCAATTCAGTGCATGGTTTGTGGAAGCAAAGGCTAATCCCCTGATCGCCGACGCCACCGCCATGAGCGTGGCGACGGTAGATGCGGACGGCACGCCCTCGGTGCGCATCCTGCTGCTGAAATCCGCTGACGCGCAGGGTTTCACGTTTTACACCAATCTGGAAAGCCGCAAGGGCAAAGCCCTGAGCGCGCACCCGCAGGCAGCGCTGTGCTTTTACTGGCGCGAGCGGCAGGTGCGAGTGGAGGGGAAGGTCGAGCCGGTGAGCGCCGAAGAAGCCGACGCCTATTTCGCCTCCCGCCCGCGCGACAGCCAGATTGGCGCCTGGGCCAGCAGGCAGTCGCGGCCATTGATGAGCCGCGCCGAGCTGGAGCAGCGCATTGCCGATATGGAAGGAAGATTTAAAGAAAAAGATGTTCCACGCCCGCCGCACTGGAGCGGCTTCCGCCTGATCCCGAACCGCATCGAGTTCTGGACCGAACGCCCTTTCCGCCTGCATGACCG
>CAYPEF010000123.1:0-6161 GCA_964409675.1 uncultured Rickettsiales bacterium
CATTCGAAATCGCCCGCCGCTCGCGCGGCACGCCGCGCATCAGCATGCGACTGCTCAGGCGTGTGCGCGATTTCGCCCACGCCTCCGGCAACCAGACCATCGAGCGCGAGCTGGCCGATCATTCCCTGAAGCGCTTGGAAGTGGATGCGCTCGGCCTCGACAGCGCCGACCGGCGCTATCTGCATTATATCGCCGATTTCTACTCTGGCGGCCCCGTCGGCATCGACACCATCGCCGCCGGCCTCTCCGAGCAGCGCGACGTGCTGGAAGAAGTGATCGAGCCGTTCCTGCTCCAGATCGGCTTCCTCCAACGCACCCCCCGCGGGCGGATGATTACTCCGGCAGCCTTCAACCATCTCGGCCTGCAACCGCCCGCACCATTAGTTAGTCAACTCAATTTATTATCACAAGAATTATTACTAAGTGAATAGCCTAAGCCTACTTCAATTCTTTGATTCTTACGTTATGAGCATTATGACTGACGCACATAAAAAAATCGGAGATGAACTTAAACGGCTACGTGATGAATCCCTGCGCAGCACTATTGAGCAAGCACGCGCACTTGGAATGCTAAATGATATGCGCGCTTCGGTTGCCTGTACCCATGATGAGCGCACATGTGCAGCAGCCAAGCAGGAAGATGCGTCCGGGCGTAAATACCGTTTGCGCAAGGCTCCAGCCTTGCCACTTCCGCAATGCGATGCACAATGGTGTCGGTGTACATATATTTTTGAGGAAGTTTAACCGTATAGAAACCTTGACAACTGTGCTTATACCTGCTTCCACGCTTTTTAGCTATTTCCTTATCTCATGAGGGAAAGGGAGTTTCCGACCACCACCTAGTTAATACCCCCATATGCTTTCCCCTCTCACCTTGCGCGTCTATTACGAAGACACCGACGCCGCCGGCATCGTCTATTACGCCAATTACCTCAAATTCGCCGAGCGGGGGCGCACCGAGACATTGCGCGGGCTGGGTATTGAACAGCAGGCGCTGAAGGCCGAAACCGGCGTCGGCTTCGTCGTCCGCCGGGCTGAAATCGACTTTATCCGGCCCGCCAAGCTGGATGACCTCTTGACAATCGAAAGCCATTTGGTGGATATAAAGGCAGCGCAGCTCAGCATGCAGCAGCGCATCCGCCGCGGCGGGGATACGCTGGTGACATTGCAGGTGCACCTGGCCACGCTGGGCCCGGACCTGCAGCCGGTGCGTATCCCCAAACAGGTGCGCGATGCGTTGCAGCCCTACCTCGCCCCACCTTCGTAAACCTCAAGGATTATGACATACCCTATGGCAGACGCCCGCCTGGCCGCCCCACCCGTCTCCGGCGTGACCTCCACCGCTATCGACCCCGTGCAAGCCGCCACGCTCGGCGGCAGCGCCGCCCCGCCCGACCTCTCCATCGTCGGCCTGTTCCTGCACGCCGACTGGGTGGGAAAGGGCGTGATCATCTCGCTGGCGCTGGCCTCTATCTGGAGCTGGGCGATCATCTTTGAAAAAGCGATGGCCATGAAGCGCATCCGCGCCAAGGGCAAAAACTTCGAACATGATTTCTGGGCCAGCGAAGCACTGGATAAATTCTACGAAAAAACCAAGAAGCGCGCGCCGCACCCCTATTCTGTGATGTTCCTGGCCGCCATGGAAGAATGGTTTCGCTCGAAAGGAAACGCCACCACCTCCCGCGCCGCCATCCGCGAGCGCGTGATGCAGATCATGAACGTTGCGCGCAACCGCGAGATCGAGAAGATGGAATCGGGCCTGAGCTTCCTCGCCACCATCGGCTCCAGCGCGCCCTTCATCGGCCTGTTCGGCACCGTCTGGGGCATCATGAACAGCTTCCACTCGATTGCGCTTTCCAAAAACACCTCCATCGCCGCCGTGGCGCCGGGCATCTCGGAGGCGCTGTTCGCCACCGCCATCGGCCTCGCCACCGCCATTCCCGCCTATATCGCCTATAATAAATTCAGCCGCGATATCGGCCAGTTCTCGGGCCGGCTCGATGATTTCGGCACCGAGTTCAACACCATTCTCTCACGCCAGATAGAAGGATAGTCTTATGGGCATGGGCACCGGGCCGGGACGCACCAACCGCTTCCACAGCGCGCCGTTCACCGAAATCAACGTTACCCCTTTCGTGGACGTGATGCTGGTGCTGCTGGTAATCTTCATGGTCACCGCGCCGATGATGACGTCGGGCGTGAGCGTGGACCTGCCCGACAGCGCCGCCAAGGCCCTGCCCGGACAGGATGAACCGCTCGACATCTCCATCACCGGCGACGGAAAAATCTACATCAAGAAAACTGAGGTGCAATTGAGCGAAGTGCAGCCGAAACTCGCCGCCATCGCGGGCGAGAAAAAGGAAACCCGCATCTTCGTGCGCGGCGATAAATCCGCCGATTACGGCAGCATCATGAAAGTGGTCGGCGAGATCAACGCCGCCGGGTTCAACAAGGTGGCGCTGGTCACCGAAACCGGCGCGCCGCCCGCGAACTCCACCGCCTCCCGGCACCCTTAAGGGAGCCTGACGCAACCCCATATGCAGCGCGAGCGGAAAAAAGGCTTCACCTATTCGGCCATCCTGCACATCGTGCTGCTCCTGCTGGCCATTTTCGGCCTGCCGCTGCTGATCACCCCCCTGCCGCCGGAAGAACCCGCCGCCGTCACGGTGGAACTGCTCCCCTTCGCCGCAAAATCCAACGTGCGCCCTTCGGAGGAAACCCCTAAGGAAACCAAGCAGGAAGCCGCCAAGCCGACTCCGCCGAAACCGCCACAGCCCACGCCGCCAAAACCAACACCCCCGAAACCCGCTCCTCCCACACCGCCGGCCAAAACCGCCGATAGCACGCCTCCACCGCCGGAGCCGAAGAAAGAGGAAAAGCCCGAGGAGAAAAAACCGGAACCGGTGAAGGAAGAAAAAAAGCCTGAGCCGAAAAAAGAAGAAAAGAAACCCGAGCCAAAACAGCCCGAGAAAAAACCGGACGAGAAGAAAAAGCCGAAGGAAGATGATCTGGATAAAATACTTAAAAGCGTGAAGCTGAACAGCGAGGACTCCAAGGAAAAGCCCGATCCCAAGGCTAAACCTTCGGCTTCGGCGGAAAGCGCCAAGGAAGATGCAAAGAAAGACGCCTCCTCCAAGAAAGCGCGCTCCAACAGCTTCAACCCCAACTCGCCGGAAGCCATCAGCGCGCGCGACGCGATTTCCAACCAGGTACGCGGCTGCTGGAGCCCCCCCGCCGGCATCCGGGACGCAAGCCAGATGATCGTCTTCGTCGCCATTCAATATAATGAGAAAGCCGAAGCCATCAAAGTGGAGCTGACAAGCGAGAGCCGCGCCCGCCTGAACGAACCCGGCTTCCGCGCCGCGGCCGAAAGCGCCATCCGCGCCGTCAAAATGTGCAGCCCGCTAAAAAACATGCCCGCCGACACCTACCACATCTGGCAGGACGTCGAAATCCGCTTCGACCCGAAGGATCTGCTGTAACTTCTCTTACTTCCTTCTCCTCACCCTTGACGGGTGAGGATAGATATTCTTATGTGCATAGCGCTTTAGAATATCTTGGTGGGGGTGAAATGCCTCTCTTTATAGCTGCACTACTATCACCCCCTCCTAGGAATTGCTAAGCACCAAAGTGCTAAGCAATTCCAACCCTCCCCTGTCAGGAGGGAAGGGAAGAAAGAAAAATTGCCACACACTTTTCACTTAAACGCATATTGCCTTTATCATCAATTTCGCTAGGCTATGCCCCCATCACTCATCTCCCATCCCTCATCACCGAGCTGCCTATGCCCCGTATTGCTTTCCGCACCCTTGCATTGATCGCCCTGTTCACCGCCACCGCACTGCCTGCGCAGGCACAGCTGAAAGTGGACGTTACCAACGGCACCGCCAACCCGATGCCGATTGCGTTGCCGAGCATCCCGGGTACATCCGCCGACGCCAACCAGATCGGCACGGATATCATGCGCGTGGTAGCGGCGGATCTGGAGCGCTCCGGCCTGTTCCGCCCCATCGACCAGACAGCATTCATCGAGAAAATCACCCCCGACACCGCCACGCCCCGCTTCCCCGACTGGCGGCAGATCAACGCGCAGGCGCTGGTAACGGGCGCCGCCAGTGTGGAAGCCGGCGATAAAATCAAAATCTCCTTCCGCCTGTGGGATATCCCCGCTGAGCAGCAAATGACCGGCAAGGAATACAACACCTTCCGCAGCAACTGGCGCCGCACCGCCCATATCATCGCCGATGAAATCTACAAGCGCCTCACTGGCGAGCAGGGCTATTTCGACAGCCGCATCGTCTACGTCGCCGAATCCGGCCCGGCGCAAAAGCGCGTCAAGCGCCTCGCCATCATGGACCAGGACGGCGAGAACCATAAATTCCTCACCGACGGGCGCTTCCTGGTGCTCACCCCCCGCTTCTCCCCCAACTCACAGGAAATCCTTTACATGTCCTACGCGGGCCGCGAACCTCGCGTGTATTTGCGTGATTTGCAAAGCGGGCGTGAAGAATCGCTCGGCCGCTTCGACGGCATGTCCTTCGCGCCGCGCTTCTCCAGCAATGGCGATTCGATCATCATGTCAATCGCCAACGGCGGCGTGACCACGCTGAACACCATGAACCTGCGTGCCCGCGCCCTGCGCCAGCTCACCTCAAGCGCCGGCATCGACACCTCGCCCTCTTACTCACCCGATGGCAGCCGCATCGTCTTCAACTCCGACCGCGGCGGCTCGCAGCAGCTTTACGTGATGGACGCCGGCGGCAGCGGCATCAAGCGCATCAGCTTCGGCGAAGGCAATTACGCCACCCCCGTCTGGAGCCCACGCGGCGATTTGATCGTCTTCACCAAAATGTATCAGGGCCAATTCTTTATCGGCGTGATGAAGCCGGACGGCACCGGCGAGCGCCTGCTGCCGGACACGGCCGGATATGTGGTGGAAGGCCCCAGCTGGTCGCCCAACGGCCGCGTGATCGTATTCACCCGCCAGCAATCCTCGTCGGGCGGGCGGGCTGGCAGCTCGCGGCTATATACCATTGACGTCACCGGCCATAACATGCGCGAGCTGGTGACGCCGATGGACGCCTCCGACCCCGCCTGGTCGCCACTGTTGCCTTTATAACACATTGTTGCGTTTTTATAACATGTTACCGCCAAATCCGTTGATTTCTTCCACGCTTGCGATAAGTGATATGCAACCATTGCGATCAACAGTATTGGTGCCGAAATAACCGAAGAAGCCGGATATTTAACAAAATAGTAAGGTTTCTAAGGTATAAACTAGGAACGTCAAAAATTAAATTATCGTTATAACCCAGCAACTTTGGAGTGCAACATGAAGTCCTCTCTTAAATGGTTAGCCGTCCTCTCCGCCGTTACCCTGCTGACGGCCTGCGAAACCCCTCCGAACGCCAATGGCGGCGCCGGTGGCGCAGGCGGCGCGGGCATGAACGGCGCAAAAGCCATCACCCCCGGCTCGCAGGATGATTTGGTAGCCAATGTTGGCGACCGCGTATTCTTCGCCCTCGACAGCTCCGTCCTGTCCTCGGAAGCCCAGCAGACCCTGCAGCGTCAGGCCGCTTGGCTGCAGCAGTACCCGAACACCAACGTGACCATCGAAGGCCATTGCGATGAACGCGGCACCCGCGAATACAACATCGCCCTCGGTGAACGCCGCGCCAATGCCGCCAAGAAGTTCCTGGCCGGCCTCGGCGTGAAAGCCAGCCGCCTCTCCGTGATCAGCTACGGCAAAGAGCGCCCGGCTGTGGTGGGCAGCGGCGAATCCGCTTACGCCCAGAACCGCCGCGCCGTCACGGTTGTCACCAACCAGTAATCGCGCAAGCGCTACACGAAAAATGGCCCCGGGCAACCGGGGCCATTTTTTATGCGCAAGATGTTGGGGGTTACTGGCAGCTATAGTCATTCCAATTTATAAATCCCCTTTTATAATCATTTCACATAATAATTCGTCATCGTCCGAATGTTGCGCTGGCAACATTATAGGGCGATCCATGCCGCACCCTCCGCTGGATTCCCCTATAATCGCTACGCGATTCGGGGAATGACGAAGGTGATTTTATTTGGAATGACTACAGCTGCCATCTGCCATCTGCCTGTTGCCAGTTGCTAATTGCCAACCGCCACTTCCCCCCAACTACCCATTG
>CAYPEF010000124.1:0-6135 GCA_964409675.1 uncultured Rickettsiales bacterium
CCTCAGGTTGGATTCCCCTATAATTTTCCTGCGGAAAATTCGGGGAATGACGAAAGTAGATATATCACTGCTCCTCCCGGCCATTGCTTTGACGGTAGGCGCTGCTGGCTTTGCTGTGGGTGCTGACGCCACGCAACTGCTCTTTCAGCGCTTCCTTGCGGGTTACCAGCTCCGTTTCAAAAATGCGCAGCGCCTCGTGCAATTCATCAATCTGGCTGCGGTAGGCAAGCCGCTCCTCCAAAGGGAGCGCGTTGATCTGCGCGGTGAGCGATTTGACCTTGCCGTCCAGTTGCGCAACATTCACTGCCCCGCTTTCTTCCAGCGACTGGCGCAGCTCGCTGATATACTCGGCCACGCCCTCGAAAATCGCCTTCACTGCCTGCGTCATGCCTGCCCTTTCGCTTTGGCGTTGGTTTTATATATGTAGGAAAGAATTTCCGCTACGGCGACATAGGCTTCCATTGGAATCGGCGTATCGATATCGAGCTTGGAAAGAAGGCCTGCCAGATCGGCATCCTCGCGCACTTCCACGCCGTGCTCCTTTGCCAGCGCGATGATCTGCTCGGCGATGAAGCCTTTTCCCTTAGCGGAGACAATCGGGGCGGGATCGACACCCATCTGGTAGGTCAGCGCAACAGCAAGCTTTTCCTTGGAAAAGCCGCTCATGCGTCCTCGCCGGGTAGCGTCAGGTCAAGCGTGATGTCCTGCAATGCATGCGCGTCCTGCTCGGCGGCGGCGGCGATGTTCTGCTGACTGATACGCTCGTGCAGCTCCTTGCGCAGGATGGAAGCTTCGGGCGGGAACTGGAAGCCGAGCTTCACCGTGCGGCCCTTCACCTCGATCACCGTCAACTCGATGGAGTTGTTGATGATGATCGATTCCCCTTCTTTGCGCGATAGATAGAGCATATTCGTTCAGTTGGCACGGTTCTCGCTAATAAGGTGTGGCAAGCGCCGCACCCATTGCCGGTATAGCGTTTCGCACCGGAAAAAGCGAGAGGTAATAAAATCTTATGAGCCTGACAGACATCACCCTGTTTTCCCTCATGAAGAACAAGATGGACTACCTAAGCGAACGCCAGGCCGTGCTGGCGCAGAATGTGGCCAATATCGACACCCCAGGCTTCCAGGCGCATGACCTGGAAAAGCCCAATTACGACGCGCTGGTCAACCCGCTGATGAACAAAATCCAGATGCGCCTAACCAGCCCGATGCATCAGCAGGGCGGCAGCGACAAAGGTCCCACCTACAAGGAAATTACCCGCGATTCCACCTATGAGCTGAATTTCAACAAGAACAATATCACGCTGGAGGAGGAAATGAAAAAACTCTCCGAAACCCAGACCGATTACCAGACCGTCACCAACCTATACCGCAAGACCACCGAAATGTTCAAAACCGCCCTTGGCCGCAACGGCGCAGCATAATGGGGAGCCATAAGCCATGCAACTAACTGATAGCCTTGCCATCGCCGCCTCCGGCATGAGAGCCCAGGGCGATCGCCTGCGGGTGGTGGCCGAAAACCTCGCCAACGCCGACTCCACCGCCACCGCGCCCGGGCAAGACCCCTACCGGCGCAAGCTGATCACCTTCAAGAATGTGCTCGACCAGGAAACCGGCGCGAACATCGTGCAGGTGGACAAGCGCACCTATGACAGCTCCGAATTCAACCGCAAATACATGCCTGGCCACCCCGCCGCCGACGCGGAAGGCTATATCCTCACCCCCAATGTAAGCAGCATCACCGAACTGATGGACATGCGCGAAGCGCGCCGCGCCTATGAGGCGAATCTGAATGTGGTGGAAATGGCGCGCTCGATGATTAACAAGACGATTGACCTGCTGCGGTAAATCCACCCTTTTGATGCATCTCATTCCCGCCTGCGCGGGAATGACAAAAAGAGAAGCATTGGGCGGTTGAGTATTATGAATAGGCGCGCTGTACTTTTTGGCTGAAATAGGCTATACTTACTTAAATATTCTGGAGCCACTCATGAACGTCAATCTCTCCAAAGCCACCAGCGCGTATCAGAATAACGCGAAAATGATGGAAGGCCTGCAGGACGGCATCGGCGGCATTGATGATGCGGCTGCGCAAAAAGCCTCTTTCGCTGATATGATGGGCGATGCGCTGAATAAAGCCATCGACTCGCAATATGCCTCCGAGCAGACCAAACTCGGCGCACTCACCGGAAAAACCGAACTCACCGACCTTGTGACCGCCGTATCGCAGGCGGAGCTAACGCTCAACACCGTGGTCACCATCCGTGATCGTGTGATTTCGGCGTATCAGGATATTCTCCGGATGCCGATTTAATACCATTTTGCCAAAACTATATATTATCAGAGGCCAGCGCCGTCACCAGCAACGAGCGTGTATTGGCTTGCGGCCAACGCACGCCCATTAAAAGCAGCTGCATCTCCCGCAATAATCCATTATATGACGCTGCCGCCGAGCCAACCAGGGGCAATAGCTGAGCATGCTTGATATTAACTGCGCCGGTGCGCCCGCCTGATTCCACATGCAGCTCCACGGTAACAAAGCCATGAAATTGATAATGATGGGTTATCCTGCGAACGGCTTCATGCATTTCCTGCCATGCTGCGCGCAAGTCCATCCCGTCGAGTCCGCCTTCGGCATAGGCAATGCCCTGCGGTTCCCGGAAATGCCCATGGATGACAAACCTAGCGTCATGCGGATCCATGGTCCCTTGTAAACGCCGCACGCCGTGGGGAATACGGTCGTCAAAAATCAGCAGGCGGTTAAATACCGGCTCCACCATCTCATAGAACCGTACACCCGCTCCGGGCTGCGTGAAATGTGAATCTTTATTTATACGAAAGAGCTGCGTCTCGCCGCCGTCAAACCGCCTGCGGTCCCATCGTGTAAGCGAAAATACATAGGCCAGCCGGCCGTTGGCGGCATCGTTATGGATTTCCTGCCCGCACCCGCTGACATACATGCTTAAAAAGGGTTGGCCGATAGCAACCATGCCAAACGTCACCGCCATGTAATCGGCGAGTTCCTTTGTAAATGTTTCAGCATAATGCTGCATCAACAGCTCCGGGCGGGTGCGCAGATATACATAGGTCTTATCGATAAACCAGTAATTCCAGATCGCACGATTTGAGAAGTTGCCTTGCGCAGCCTTCGCATCGTCGAAATGCTCGTCAATCATGCCGCGCATGCGCGGCGCGCCGGGACTGAACTCATCTACTATCCAGTGCGTCCTGATATTCATTAGCATCCGTGCATAAAGTTAAGCCTGTAAACTAGCCGCAGCAACCGCATAATGCAAATTGCAATGCACCCAATAATCATGCTACGAACATGCATCCCTCTTCTGCAATGATGCCTTATGGATTCCCAGGCTGTCCTTGATATCATCCGCGACGGCATTTACGTGCTTCTCATCATCGGCGCGCCGCCCATGGCGGCGGCGCTGGCGGTGGGGCTGATCGTCTCGCTGTTCCAGGCGCTCACGCAAATCCAGGAGCAGACGCTTACCTTTGTGCCCAAAATCGTCGCCACGCTGCTCACGCTGGTGCTGTTCCTGCCGTTCATGCTCAACACCCTCACCGAATTCACCAACCGCCTGACGGAGCGCATCGTGCATGTGGAATCCGACGATGCCGATACGCCGTAATGTTCCTTCGCGAACAGCGCCATATATGCTTTACTTAATCCCCCCGCCTGCGGGGGGACGCAGGGGGGAATGGCAGGATCGGCATATTCCGATGATAACGAATGTAATGGACAGAAAGTTCCCCCCTAAATCCCCCCGCAAGCGGGGGGAATATCATTTGAGCGTAGTGTGCAAATTTACTGTTCCGGGAAAAGCGCGCTATGCTTGAGCAATTCATCGTCCCACAGCTTTACGCCTTCCTGCTGATCTTCTGCCGCACCGGCGCGGGGCTGATGGTAATGCCGGGGTTTGGCGAAGCGTATGTGCTGGCCCGGGCGCGGCTGCTGCTGGCATTGGCGCTGGCGCTGCTGCTTACGCCCGTGATCGGCCCGCATCTGCCGCCGATGCCGGCGGAGCCTTCCATGCTGGTAGCACTCATTGCCGGTGAAATCCTGATCGGCCTGCTGCTGGGGGGGCTCGCGCGCATCATGCTCAGCGCCGCGCATGTGGCCGGCACCATCATCGCCACCCAGTCCAGCCTTGCCAGCGCCATGATGCTTGACCTTTCCCACAGCGGACAGGCGACGCCGATCACCAATTTGCTCACCTTCGTCTCTGTCATCCTGCTGTTCGTGATGGACATGCATCATTTAATGCTGCGCGCGCTCACCGACAGCTACAGCCTGTTCACCCCCGGCGTGTTCCCTTCTGCGCAGGATTTCACCGAATATGCCTCCAGCGCCGTGAGCCACGCCTTCGCCATTGCCGCGCAACTGGCCGCGCCGAATATGGTGGTGGGTATTATCCTGAACCTTGCCGGCGGCGTGCTGGCGCGGCTGATGCCCTCCTTGCAGATTTTCTTCCTGATGATGGTGCCGCAGATTCTCGGCAGCTTCTTCGTGCTGATGGCCGTATTCTCCGGCCTGATGCTCTGGTACATGCGCTATATTGAAGATGCGCTGATGCCTTTCATCGCCCCTCTTCCCTCCTGAGTACGCAGCATGGCCGACGGCGAAGAAGACCAGGAACAAAAAACCGAGCAACCCAGCCATAAACGGCTGGAGGAAGCCTTCAAGCGCGGCCAGGTGCCGATCTCGCGCGAGGTGGGCAGTTTCTTCATGATGTTCGTGCTGGCCCTCATCGTCGGCGCGCTGCTGCCGGGCATGCTGAAGCAGGCCAAGCTGATGCTCGCCCCGTTCATCCTCCAGCCGGACCAGTTCCTGATGGACCGCGCCGGCCTCGGCAAGGCTATGCGCAGCCTGCTTGGCGATAGTTTTTTAGTGCTGTTAGTGCCCTTTGCCGCCAGCATCGCCGCCGCTATAGGTGCGAGTTTCATCCAGAACGGCTTCATGTTTACGACCGAGCCGATCATGCCCAAGCTCAGTAAAATCTCGCCGATGAAAGGCATCGGGCGGATTTTCTCCAAGCGCTCGCTGGTGGAGTTCATCAAGGGGATGGTAAAAATCGGCATCGTCGCTGCCTTATGCTGGACAGCCGTGCGCGGCTACCTGCCGGAGCTCAGCCAGCTGCCAGCACGCGATACCATGGGCATGCTGATCTTTCTCTCCAAGACCGCCACCAAGCTGATGATCTGGGTATGCGCGGCGCTGTTCTTCATCGCGCTGGCTGACGTGATGTACCAGCGCTACGAGCACATCAAAAGCCTGCGCATGACCAAGCAGGAGGTGCGCGACGAATACAAGCAGCAGGAAGGCGACCCCCACATCAAGCAGCGCCTGCGCCAGATTCGCATGGAAAAAGCTAAGAACCGCATGATGGCCGCCGTGCCGAGCGCCGACGTGGTGATCACCAACCCGACGCACTATGCCGTAGCTCTCAAATACGACAGCAATACCATGTCCGCCCCGCAGGTAGTGGCCAAGGGCGTCGATTACATCGCCCTCACCATCCGCCGCGTGGCGGAGGAAAACAACGTCACCGTAATGGAAAACCCGCCACTTGCCCGCGCGCTTTTTGCCTCCGTGGAAATCGACCAGGAAATCCCGCTGGAGCATTACAAGGCGGTGGCGGAGATTATCAGTTATGTGTACAAGGTGAAGGGGAAGACGCGGGGCTAAAAATGGCGCCGATGATACATACGCATTGTGTATGCAGGAATAGCGCAGGCTGGACGTTACTTCATCCAGAACACCGGCGTGCAATCGGTTGCCGTGTCGCTCATATTATACACTGCCGAGCCGTCCGTCACCCACAGGCTGCCGGTGACACAGTTTCCCGTATCCCAGTTATCGTTCACGGTGACGAACCTACCCGAAGCGGCAATGCCGTCGTCCATCTTCACATCCATGTTATAAACGTCGTTCACCATCAGCTTGGCTGTCTGCATGAAAAAACGGTTGTCCCAGATGATAGCGGTATCGAGCCCACCCGTCCATGCCACGTTATATAACCCCTGCCCCCACCAGCCGTATATGCTGCCCATATAATGATTTGAGCTGGTGTTAAGCTTTGAGGATGGGCAAACGGTTGCAGGACAGGCCGTGCCGCCC
>CAYPEF010000125.1:0-5977 GCA_964409675.1 uncultured Rickettsiales bacterium
ACGCCCGACCTCCAGATTCGTAGTCTGATGCTCTATCCAGCTGAGCTACGGGTGCGCATGTGGCGTTGCAGGGATTCTGCAAGCGAGTGCAGGAACCTAGCAAAAAAAGGGGAAATGACAAGCCTTTTCTCTGGCTGGACGAAAATCATCGATATTGACTAAAATCACCGGATTCTTTAGAGCTTTAAATGATTTATCAATGACCAACGCATCTGGAGCCGTCATGCGCGCATTTACCTTTGCTTTCCTTGCACTTGTGGCAGCCATAATTACACCTGCCTTCATCGGGCCGGCGCTGGCGCAGAACATGGCTTCCGCCGCGGCGGAGAAATCACCGCTTTTGGTGATTCGCTTCAACCAGCCGCATGTGTATTTTGAGCAATCGCTGAAAACCGCCGTGCAACGCGCCGTTGAGGTAAAGCCGGATGTACGCTTCCGACTGGTGCAGATGTTGCCGGATGCCTCAAACGAAGACGCGCATGAAGCCGCCAAGCGCGACGGCCAGAAACATCTGGCCAGCGTGGTAACGGCGCTGCGCAACCTGCGCATTCCCAACGAGCGCATGCAGATCATTCGCCAGGAACGCCCAGACGTCGCTACTGATGAAGTGCATATCTTCGTAGAATAACCGGCACGTCATTGCGCCAATGCGCTAGCGCATTGGCATTATATTCTTCAGCCCCGCCCGCATCACGCCTTTCTTTCCGAGCTTGCGGAATTTCTTCATCATGTTTTCCATTTCCTGGAACTGCTTGAGCAGTTTGTTGACCTCCTGCACCGTGGTGCCCGCACCCTTGGCGATGCGGATACGGCGGGAGGCATTGATAAGCTTCGGCTCGCGGCGTTCTTTGGGCGTCATGGATAGGATGATCGCTTCTTTAAGGCCGGTTTCCTTCTCTACGTCCACATTAGCCAGCTGATCTTTGATTTTCCCCACCCCCGGCAACATGGAGAGCATGGAGCCGATGCCACCCATCTTGCGCATCTTGCGAATCTGATCGAGCAGATCCTCCATATCGAACTGGCCTTTCTGCATACGCTCCGCCAGTTTTTCCGCATCTTCCTTGCTGATCGATTCCGCCGCCTTCTCCACCAGCGATACCACATCGCCCATATCCAGGATGCGCGAGGCAATGCGGTCCGGGTAGAATTCCTCGAACTCCTCCAGCTTTTCGCCGGTGCCCAGGAACTTGATTGGCCTACCGGTCACCTGCCGCATGGAAAGCGCCGCACCGCCGCGCCCGTCACCGTCGATACGCGTGAGGATAATACCGGTGACTCCGATTTCCTCGTTGAACTGGCGGGCAATGTTTACCGCATCCTGCCCGGTCAGCGAGTCCGCCACCAGCAGCGTCTCCAGCGGCTTGGCAAGCGCCTTTACCGCCTTCAGCTCATCCATCAGTTCGGTATCGATATGCAGCCGTCCCGCCGTATCGAGGATCAGCACATCATAGGCTTCCAGCCGCGCTGCTTTCAGCGCACGCTCGGTGATAACAAGCGGCGTCTGCCCTGCAACAATCGGCAGTGAACCCACTCCGGCGCGGGCAGCCACCTGCGCCAGCTGCTCCTGCGCGGCAGGGCGCTGCACGTCGAGCGAGGCGAGCATTACCTTTTTATTAAGGCGGTTTTTCAGCCGCAGCGCCAGTTTGCCCGAGCTGGTGGTTTTGCCTGAGCCCTGCAACCCGGCCATCATGATCACCACCGGCGGCTCCGCCGCCAAGCTCAGCGCCGTATCCTCGCTGCCCAGCAGCTCGGTGAGATGGTCCTGCGTCAGCTTGATTACCATCTGCGCCGGGCTGATGCTGCGGATCACTTCCGCGCCGATAGCCTTTTCCTTCAGCGACTGCGTGAACTCCTTCACCACCGGCAGCGCCACGTCCGCCTCTAAAAGCGCCACGCGCACTTCGCGCATCACGGCATCGATATCGGCTTCCGTCAGCGCCCCACGTTTGCGCAATTTTCCAAAAATATCACCTAACCGGTTGGAAAGGGAAGAAAACATATTTTATCCTTACTATTTTGTCATCCTGAGCGCAGCGAAGGATCCCGCTATCCGCACGGGGAGATCCTTCGCTTCGCTGCGCTCAGGATGACAAAGTTATCATTGCCACTTTAAGCATTTTTGCCGATATTGCTATCCGCTTTTCGTTATGTTAGGTGAAATATCATGAAATCCAAGCCCTTTACCATCGGCCTTCTGCAAATGCGCTGCTCGAACGATCCGAAGCAGAGCCTCAAACACGCCTGCGACATGCTGGAAGACGCCGCGACAAAGGGCGTGCAGGTAGTCTGCCTGCCGGAGCTGTTCCTCCCTCATTATTTCTGCCAGAAGGAAGACCCGGATATCTTCGACCTTGCCGAGCCCATCCCCGGCCCCACCACGCAGAAGCTGGCGGAGATAGCGAAGAAAACCGGCATGGTCATTGTTGGTTCCATCTTTGAGCGCCGCGCTGCGGGCGTCTATCACAACACCGCCGTGGTGCTGGAAAAAGACGGGTCCGTAAAAGGCATCTACCGCAAGATGCATATCCCCGATGACCCGCTTTATTATGAAAAATACTACTTCACTCCCGGCGATCTTGGCTTCAAATCCTTCGATACATCATATGGCAACATCGGCACGCTGGTATGCTGGGACCAGTGGTATCCCGAGGGCGCGCGCCTCACTGCCATGCAGGGCGCGGACGTGCTATTCTACCCCACCGCCATCGGCTGGCACCCCTCCGAGAAAGCCGAATGGGAGCAGGCGCAGGTGGAGCAATGGGTGACCATCCAGCGCAGTCATGCCATTGCCAACGGACTGTTCGTCGCCGCCTGCAACCGCATCGGCCATGAACCGGGCGTGGGTGACGGCATCGAGTTCTTCGGCAACTCCTTCATCTGCGACCCTTACGGTCGTTTCCTCGCCCGCGCCAGCGCCGATAAGGAAGAAATCCTGATCGCTGAAGTTGATCCCGCCATGAATGAAGAAAAGCGCCGCCACTGGCCATTCTTCCGCGATCGGCGCATTGATGCCTATGGCAACATCACCAACCGGTTTGGAAACTAACCATGCCCTACCGCATGCCCGCCGAATGGGAACGCCAGGAAGCCATGTGGCTGGCCTGGCCGCACAATAAAAATGACTGGCCGGACCGCTTCGGCCCGATTCCGTGGGTGTATGTGGAAATCATCCGCTATCTCAGCCAACACCAGCGCATCCGCCTGCTGGTGCGCAACGACTGGGACGAAAACACCGCCCGCGACATACTGGAGCGCGCGCATGTGAACATCGACCAGATCGATTTCTGGCAGATCCCCACCAATCGCATCTGGATGCGCGATTCCGGCCCCATCTTCGTGCGCGATGAGAATGGCCAGAAAGTCATGCTGAACTGGAAATTCAACGCCTGGGCCAAATACCCCAACCACAAGCTGGATGACAAAGTGCCCGAGCGCGCGCAGGCCTTCCTGCCGTACAAGCGTGAAACCCCATGGATTGAATGGGAAGGCAAGCAGCGCCGCATCGTGCTGGAAGGCGGCGCGATTGATGTGAACGGGCAAGGCGCGCTCATCACCACCGAAGAATGTCTGATCGACCCGGCAGTGCAATGCCGCAACCCCGGCTTCACCTTCCGCCATTACGAGGAAGCCTTTGCACAATGGCTCGGTATCGACCAGGTGATATGGCTTGGCAAAGGCATCGCCGGCGACGACACGCACGGCCATGTGGACGACCTCGCCCGCTTCATCAACGAAGACACTATCGTCACCGTGGTGGAATCCAACGAAGAAGACGAAAACCACGCCCCGCTCAAGCAGAACCTCAAGCGCCTGAAGGCCGCGCGCGCTCTGAATATAAAGCCCTATAACATCATCGAGCTGCCCATGCCGCGCCCGGTGATTTTCGAAGACACGCGCCTGCCGCTTTCCTACGCCAATTTCCTGATAGCCAACAATATCGTGCTGGTGCCCACCTTCAACGATCCCAACGACCGCACCGCGCTCAGCATCCTAAGCGAAGCCATGCCCGAGCGCGAAATCATCGGCATCCATGCGAGCGACCTGGTCTGGGGCTTCGGCACCCTGCATTGCATGAGCCAGCAGGAACCGGCTGATTTGTAAAACACCTAACGCCTATCTTCTGTCATCCCCGCCTGCGCAGGGATGACAAAAAACTTTTGTAACCTCTACTCGCTGCCCAACTTACCCAACAACTCCGCCGCCGCCAGCTGCTCCGCCTGCCGCTTGGATTTCGCCTGACCCTGCGCCGGCGTATGACCTTTTACCTCCACCTGCACAATAAAGAGCGGAGCATGCGCCGGCCCGGTCTGCTCGATCAGTGAATATACCGGCACCGGCATTCCCCTGCCCTGTGCCCATTCCTGTAGGGTGGTTTTCGCATCCTTCGGCGCTTCTTTCAGTTTCGCCGCGTAAATTTCCCAGCGCGACAGCACGAACGCCTTAGCCGCCTGCAACCCGCCATCCAGATACAATGCGCCGATCAGCGCTTCGCACACATCCTCCAGGTTGGAATCATTCTCCCTCCCCCCCAGCGCTTCTTCGCTTGCGGAAAGAATCAGGTGCTCGCCCATGTTGTTTTCCCGCGCAATGCGTGCCAGTGTCTCACCCCGCACAAGCGCTGCCTGACGGCGCGCCAGGTCGCCTTCTTTTTCCAGCGGAAAATGCGTATAAAGCATTTCGGCCACGATCATTCCCAGCACGGCATCACCCAAGAATTCTAACCGCTGGTTGTTAGGCACATTGATGCAGCTGGAGTGCGTCAACGCCTGCTTCAGTAGGGCATCATCATGAAAACGATGATTGAGCGCCTGCTCCAGCCTGTGCATATTAGTCAATTATATGCAACATGCGGTTCCAGCGGATACCGCGCGGCCGGTGCACGCCGTCCGTATCGAGCGAGAAGAACACGATCTCCGCCCGCCCCACGATATTGCGCTCCGGCACATACCCCACCTCCTGCAGGAACCGGCTATCGCGTGAATTGTCGCGGTTATCGCCCATCATGAAATAATGCCCCGGCGGCACGGTATAAATGCCGGTATTATTGGCAAACCCTTCATCGCGCTCCTGGAGTATCTGGATTTTCTTCCCCTCCGGCAGCGCCTCGGTATAGACATCGATGGTTCTGGGCGCATCCTGGCCTTCCTTATCCACGAACTCACCGGATTTCACCCGCGGCAACGGCTCGCCGTTAATATAAAGGATGCTGTTACGCACCTGCACCGTATCGCCCGGCAAGCCGATAATGCGCTTGATGTAATCGATGCTGGTATCCCTGGGCAGGCGGAACACCACCACGTCGCCCCGCTTGGGCTTGCCCAGTTCCATCACGCGCTCATCAATCGGCATCACGCCGAACGGAAAGGAATAGCGGCTGTAGCCATAGCTGTATTTGGAGACGAACAGGTAATCCCCCACCAGCAAATTGCTTTTCATCGAACCGGAAGGAATATGGAACGGCTCGAACAAAAACGAGCGCAGCGTCACCGCGATCAGACCGGCATAGAACAGCACCTTCAGATCTTCGCGTGTGCGGCAGAAAATCACAACGAAAATGGCCACAATCGCCGCCGCGGTGGACTTAAACACCAGCAACGCCGCCAGCACCAGCCCGAACCCAAGGAACAGGCGCATAATTCCCGCATCCCAGGATTTCCGCCCAGAATCAGAGGGATTATCAATATTTTCTTTTACATCCAAAGACATAATAAACCTTAAGCCGTTGAGGCGATGCTTAAAATGCGTACAGTAAGGAGCTTGCCGGGCTTTTTCAAATCTTTTCCTTCGCCATTGACAGCGCCCGGATAAGCACCTACAACCATTTTCCCTATGCTATTGCCATAGAACAGCGTTTCAACCTGATCGAAGCGCTATATTGCGGAGCGGTGGCCGAGAGGCTGAAGGCGGCGGTTTGCTAAACCGTTATACGGTTGTAAAGCCGTATCGGGGGTTCGAATCCCCCCCGCTCCGCCAT
>CAYPEF010000126.1:0-5955 GCA_964409675.1 uncultured Rickettsiales bacterium
GCGAAGGCGGCAGGACCATCGGTGCAGGCGTCGTGGCGAAGATTGTGCAGTAAACCAATTCGCTACAATTAACAAAAAAGCCCGGCAGGAAACTGCCGGGCTTTTTTTATATCTTGCTTCCTATCCCCTATTTTCCCTTGTCATTCCCGCGCAAGAGGGAATGACAAGGAAGATATTTCTCCTAGCAACATCCTTTTCACGAAACTGGCATATTGTCATTCTTTCTGTTAATCTCTTTGCCAACAGAGCTGCAAAAGATGGGATTGCCTCACTATTTGCCAGCCGCAACAGGAGGACGTTTATGAATAAATCTCAGCATGAGGGCGAACCATCACGCCCATTAATAGATAATCCACATACCGCGAGAGCAATACATCCGCATGATCCTCACCTGCCGCCTACCCATTACCATGGCGGGCACCCGGTAGATCATGATCCATTAGGAAAAACAGAAAATGCTCCCGATACAGGCAGACTTATGAGCCAAGATGAGCATGCCCGAACTGCGAATCAGCCTAATGCCCCGCATTACTCCGGCATTGCTTCCAGACCCCTTAATCCCCGACTACATCCGCCCCAGGGAAGAAGCCGATAGAATATATTCAGAATACTGGACAGCCGCGCTTAGTCTGTTATAACCACCGCCTCGCGCCCATTACATTCACCGGGCGCCACAGGAGTGTAGCTCAATTGGTAGAGCACCGGTCTCCAAAACCGGGGGTTGCAGGTTCGAGTCCTGTCGCTCCTGCCAGCTTTTTCCCGCTGATGCAGGCTTTTCTTAACAAAGGGTTGAATTCCGCTTTTTTTGCTATATAAGCGGAAAGCTCAAGCCTCGCGTGAGATGCGCGGGGCCGGTAGCATTTACGGAAAAATCAACGAAAGATCCGATGCATGACCAAGCAATCCCCGGCGAAGTTCAGCCGTGAGGTGCGGCAGGAAGCCGCCAGGATCACCTGGCCGACCCGGCGCGAAACCATGATTTCCACGATGATGGTGCTGCTGCTGGCGGGACTGACAGCCACCTTCTTCCTACTGGTGGATGCGGTGATCGGGAATTTCGTGCAATGGGTCCTTGGGATCGGAGTATAAGGAAAATAACATGGCCGCTCGCTGGTATATCGTTCACGCTTATTCGGGCTTTGAGAAGAAAGTCGCGCAGACCATCCGCGAACAGGCGGCGCAGAAGGGCTTGAGCGAGCAGGTCGAGGAAGTCTTCGTCCCCGTGGAAGACGTGACGGAAGTGCGCCGCGGCAAGAAAGTAAGCGCCGAGCGCAAGTTCTTCCCCGGCTACGTCATGGTGAAGATGACCCTCTCGGACGAATCCTGGCACATGGTGAAGAATATTCCCAAGGTCACCGGGTTCCTGGGCGGCGGCAGCAAGGGCCGCCCGCTGCCGATTTCCGACAAGGAAGCCGAATCCATCTTCTCGCAGGTACGCGAGGGCGTGAGTAGCGCCGCCAGCGGCATCAGCTTCGAGATCGGCGAATCGGTCAAAATTACCGAAGGCCCCTTCGAAGGCTTCGTCGGCAATGTCGAACAGGTGGACGACGAGAAGAAGCGCGTGAAAGTCTCCGTCTCCATCTTCGGCCGCGCCACGCCGGTGGACCTGGAGTTTACGCAGGTGGAGAAGGTGTAAACCTCCCATATTCTCCAAGCACCACAGCAAATTCATCTAATCCTGAATGCAAATCAGAGAATGCTTCCTAGAACTGGCAAGCGGCCAGCGTATTTTCGTGACGTCTCATGAGGGACAGCTTGATTTACGAATCATGCAGCCTCGCAGCCAGGTGGACAATGAAACAGACGAAGCCTTAGCAAGGGAGTTGCTTAAAAAAGCACGCGCGCACAACCCCGGCATTAGCACTGAACAAGAAACAAAGATTCTTGAAAATCGGCTCTATATTGTGCCTCTTTGCGATAGAGATAGCCCCTATAATGCAGGCGCACTCGACAAACAATTTGACACCCTCGCTGCTGCCGGGATTGAATTAACCCCTGCCATGCGCCAGTCGATCCATGCGCTTACGAAAAATGAGTCCGAACCCGAGCCACAGCAAAAAGAAACAAAATCCAAATCATCCCTGAAAAATTCACTTAAATCTGATGAATTAGTAAAACCGGCGGGCTTTGCAAACAAAATTGCAGCGCCTGACCCTACACATGCACCTACCAAAGGACGTAAGCGCCCAGATATTAATATTTCGTTCTCTAAAGAGGACCTGGAAGACCCGGCAAAACACCGGGGAACACGTTCTCGCTAAAATTTCGTAAATTATATTTGCATTAGACAAATATTTCGTCTATACATCCGCCTCCTTTATAGGAATTTTGGGAGCCGAGGGTCGGATTTTCGTGGAATTTCCAGCTAGTAAGCGCTAACACCAAGTGAAAGAGATACGATGGCTAAAAAAGTAATTGGCTTTATCAAGCTGCAGATTCCCGCAGGCAAAGCCAACCCCTCGCCGCCAGTCGGACCGGCTCTCGGTCAGCGCGGCCTGAACATCATGGAATTCTGTAAGGCATTCAACGCCGCCACCCAGAAAATGGAGCCCGGCGCGCCGATCCCTGTGGTGATTACCGCTTATGCGGACCGCACCTTCACCTTTATCACCCGCAAGCCGCCGGTGTCGCACTACCTGAAAAAAGCCGCGAACATCGCCAAAGGCTCGCAGACCCCCGGTAAGGGCGCAACCGCAGGTAAAATCAGCATGAAGCAGATCCGCGACATCGCGGCTGAAAAAATGTCCGACCTCAACGCGCATGATGTTGAAGCTGCCGCCGCCATGATTCGCGGTTCGGCGCTCGCCATGGGCCTGCAAGTAGTGGAGGCATAAAATGGCACATATCAGCAAGAAGCGCAAAAAAATCACCGCCACCGTCGATCGCGAGAAGCTCTACACCCTCGCCGACGCCGTGAAACTGGTGAAATCCAACGCCACTTCCAAGTTCGATGAAACCATCGACATCGTGATGAACTTAGGCGTTGACCCGAAGCACTCCGACCAGCAGGTGCGCGGCATGGTAAGCATGCCCAACGGCACCGGCAAGAAAATCCGCGTGGCCGTATTCGCCCGTGGCGACAAGGCCGCCGAAGCCAAGGCCGCCGGCGCGGAATTCGTGGGCGCGGAAGATTTGATGGAAGCTATTCAGGGCGGTGAAAGCGGCTTTGACCGCGTGATCGCCACCCCGGACATGATGGCCGTGGTGGGCCGCTTAGGCAAGGTGCTCGGCCCACGCGGCCTGATGCCGAACCCGAAGCTTGGCACTGTTACCCCCAACGTCGGCGAAGCAGTGAAGCAGGCGAAAGCCGGTCAGGTGGAATTCCGCGTGGAGAAGGCGGGCATCGTGCATGCCGGCATCGGCAAGGCGTCATTCGATGAAGCGAAGCTCGCGCAGAACATCGCCGCCTTCGTAGACGCGGTGACCAAAGCCAAGCCGTCAGGCGCAAAAGGCAACTATATCAAGAAAATCGGCATTTCCTCCACCATGGGCGTGGGCGTGAAGGTCGATCCCGCCAGCATCACCGCAGCGGCGTAAGAGGAGAGAAACATGGCACTTACTCGCGCGAAGAAAAAAGAAGTTGTTGAAGACGTAAGCGTCGCCCTCGGCGGAGCCGAGGTGCTGATTCTGGCGCATAACAAGGGCATGACGGTCGCGGAAGTATCCGACCTGCGCGTAAAAATGCGCGCAGCCGGGGCGCGCTACAAGGTGGCCAAGAACCGCCTGACCAAGATTGCCGCCAAGGGCACCGTGTTCGAGCCGCTCAGCGAGCAGCTGAAAGGCCCCGTCGGCCTCGCCTACTCCGCCGATCCGGTGGCTGCGGCCAAAGTTGCGGTGGATTTCGCCAAGGGCAATGACCGGTTTGTGATTCTCGGCGGCGCGTTCGGTGAGCGCGCGCTGAATGTGAAGGACGTGGAAGCGCTTGCCTCCATGCCGTCGCTCGATCAGCTGCGCGGCAAGCTTATCGGCCTGCTGCAGGCGCCCGCACAGCGTATCGCCAGCGTGCTTCAGGCACCGGCGGGCCAGGTGGCGCGGGTTATCGGCGCGCATGCGCGGAAGGAATAAAGAAGCGATAGATGCACCGCTTCCGAATGGTTGGTTACTAAAAGAATTAAAATTTAAGAAAGGGTACTACAATGGCTGCTAATCTTGCTAAAATCGTTGACGATCTGTCGGCGCTCTCCGTGATGGAAGCTGCCGAGCTTTCCAAACTGCTCGAAGACAAGTGGGGCGTTTCCGCTGCCGCTCCGGTGGCCATGGCCGCCGCTCCGGGCGCTGCCGCCGCTGCTCCGGCGGAAGAAAAGACCGAGTTCAACGTGATCCTCGCGTCCGCTCCGGCCGACAAGAAGATCGGCATCATCAAAGTGGTGCGCGAAGTCACCGGCCTGGGCCTGAAAGAAGCCAAGGATCTGGTGGAAGCCGCACCGAAGCCGGTGAAGGAAGGCGTGAACAAGGACGAAGCCGAGAAGATCAAGAAAGCCTTGACCGAAGCCGGCGCGACCGTTGACGTTAAGTAATTACGTTACTATATAAGAACCATGCCGGGGCAGCCGCAGAAGATGCGGCGCTCCGGTTTTGGCGTTTGTAATTCAGATCACGGATGACAGATGACAGATGACGAGAAACGCTTTTTATCCTAAAGGCTGTATATTTCGTCATCCGTTATCCGTCATCTGTCATCCGTAACCGAAGGTTACCACACACATGGCCCAGGCAGCAGCAGCTAAATCCCGTCTTACCTTCACCTCGCGCAAGCGCATCCGCAAGAGTTTCGGACGCATCGAGTCCATCACCTCGATGCCGAACCTGATCGAGGTGCAGAAAAACTCCTACGACCAGTTCCTGCAAATCCACGACGAGCCGATGGCCCGCACCAACACCGGCCTGCAGGGCGTGTTCAAATCGGTCTTCCCGATTCGCGATTTTGCCGACACCGCCACCATTGAATTCGTGAAATACCACCTCGACACACCGAAATACGACGTGGAAGAATGCCGCTCGCGCGGCATCAATTTCGCCGCACCGCTTCGCGTCACCCTTCGCCTGATCGTCTGGATCGTCGATGAAGACACCGGCGCGCGCGAAATCAAGGACATCAAGGAACAGGACGTCTATATGGGCGACATTCCGCTGATGACTGAAAACGGCACTTTCATCATCAACGGCACCGAGCGCGTGATCGTCTCGCAGATGCACCGTTCCCCCGGCGTGTTCTTCGACCACGACCAAGGCAAGACACACTCCTCGGGCAAGTTCCTGTTCTCCGCCCGCATCATCCCTTATCGCGGCTCCTGGCTCGATTCTGAGTCCGACGCGAAAGACATTGTGCATGCCCGCATCGACCGCCGCCGTAAAGTTCCCGCCACCACCGTGCTGCGCGCGCTGGGGCTGGACACCGAGACCATCCTGAATACCTTCTACAACAGCACCTCCTACAAGCGCCAGAAAGGCGGCTGGTCCACCAGGTACAACCCGGAAAGCTTCCGCGGCGCGAAACTGACCTATGACCTGATCGACGCCAAAACCGGCAAGGTGCTGGTGGAAGCCGGCACCAAGATCAGCCCCCGCCAGGCGAAGAAACTCGCTGAGGAAGGCCTGAAGGAATACGTCATCAGCGACGAGCAGCTGGTTGGCAAATTCATCGCGCAGGACGTGGTGAATATCGACACCGGCGAGATTTACGCCGAAGCGGGTGACGAACTGAATGCCGCCACCATCGCCGTGCTGGAGGAAATGGGCTTCAAGGAAATCCCGGTGCTTGATATCGACTTCGTCAATGTCGGCCCCTATATCCGCAACACCCTCATCGTGGACAAGAACCAGTCGCCGGAAGAAGCGCTGATCGACATCTACCGCGTGATGCGCCCCGGCGAGCCGACCACCCCGGAAGCCGCCGAAGCCCTGTTCCAGTCGCTGTTCTTCGACTCCGAGCGGTATGACCTCTCTGCCGTAGGT
>CAYPEF010000127.1:0-5855 GCA_964409675.1 uncultured Rickettsiales bacterium
GTCTGCGCGCCGCCGGCGTGGCCGAGGGCGTGCGCAAGGGCCAACCCTATCTCGGCTACGAGACCTACGACTTCGACATCCCCGTCGGCACCTGCGGGGACGTCTACGACCGCTATCTGGTCCGCGTGATCGAAATGCGCGAATCGCTGAAGATCATGAAGCAGTGCATCCGCGAGATGCCCGCCGGTGCCGTGCGCGCCGAGAACCACAAGGTGACTCCGCCGCCGCGCGCCGAGATGAAGCGGTCGATGGAAGCGCTGATCCACCATTTCAAGCTCTATACCGAAGGTTATCACGTGCCCGCCGGCGAAACCTACACGGCGGTGGAAGCGCCTAAGGGAGAGTTCGGCGTCTATCTGGTGTCGGATGATACCAACAAGCCCTACCGCTGCAAAATCCGCGCGCCGGGGTTTGCGCATCTGCAGGCGCTGGATTTTCTAGGCAAGGGCCATTTGCTGGCGGATATCGTTGCCATCATCGGTTCGCTCGATATTGTCTTCGGGGAGATTGACCGGTGAAGATATTGCCTATCGTGCCGATAATGCTCGCAATGCTGGCAATGCATGCCGTGCCCGCGTCGGCGCAGGTAAGCCTGAGTCCGGCGGCTCCCACAACTGCTGCGCCGGCTGCTTCGCCGCCGCGCATTTCGCTGTGCCGCACGGATGATGTAATTGGCATGTGGATGCTGGTTCGCGTATTTGAAACGCCTGCCGGGGCATGGACAACGGATTTTCAGCAATATCCGTATCAATACCGCATGTTTGACCGCGGGGTAAAAAAGCTATATTTTGAGCTGAAGGGTACAAAGGAATACCCTCGTCCCGGAATGCTTCGCAAAGCCTTGCTGACTTCATCTCCGTCTATTGCCAAGCAATATACGGTTGGCGATAAGGGCGCTGTATTTTTTTACGAAAACGGAGCGGCGACGGGCAGTCTCTATTGCGGGATTGTCAATGAAGACCGCGCGCCTTACCAGACGGGCGATATGGTGCTGACGCCCACGCAAGCGTCTTCCGCGCAGATATTCCTGCTCTATCGCCATCCGAATATGAGAAAGCAGGGCAATGCGCGTAATGTTTCGCCGGGAGAGTTTCTGCCTAATTGGAACCCAATGCGGCCAAATGCCCCCACCCCAGGAAGGTAATAAAGGACTGACTACATGAATACAGCGCGCGCATCCGCCAAAGCGGAAGAATCCGTGGAGTTTGCATTTATCCCTGCCAATTTGCAGCAGGCAGAAGCCATTATCGCCCGCTATCCAGAAGGTCGTCAGCAAAGCGCGGTGATGCCGCTGCTGGCGCTGGCGCAGCGCCAGAATAATAACTGGCTTCCGCGCGCAGCGATGGATTATGTAGCGCAGATGCTCGGTATGCCGCCGGTGCGGGTGTATGAGGTGGCGAGCTTCTACACCATGTACAATTTAACGCCGGTGGGTACGCATACGGTGCAGGTCTGCACTACCACGCCCTGCTGGCTGCGCGGCTCCGACGCTATCGTGGAGGCTTGCGAGAAGCATCTTGGCATCACGCTCGGCGAAACCACGCCGGACGGGCGCTTTACCTTGCGCGAAGTGGAATGTCTCGGCGCCTGCGTCAACGCGCCGATGTGCCAAGTGGTCTCTGCGCAGGGCGCTGAATATTTCTATGAAGATTTGACGCCGGAAAGCATGAGCAAGCTTCTCGACCGCTTCGCCTTCGGCGAAGCCCCGCCGCCGGGGCCGCAGAGTGGACGAAAGAGCTCGGAACCGGCAGAATAAAGATAAAAGGATTAGGCAGCGTGGCACTTAAACCTCAAGATCGCATTTTTACCAATCTTTACGGTTTCGACGATTGGACGCTGAAAGGCGCCCGTGCGCGTGGCGACTGGGATAACACCAAGGCGCTGCTGGCCAAGGGGCCGGAAGCGCTGATCGAGGAAGTAAAAGCCTCGGGCCTGCGCGGGCGGGGCGGGGCGGGGTTTCCCACCGGCACCAAATGGTCGTTTATGCCGAAATCCTCGCCGGACGGCAGGCCGTCTTACCTTGTGGTAAATGCCGACGAAGGCGAGCCTGGCACCTGCAAGGACCGCGACATGATGCGCCACGATCCGCACAAGCTGGTGGAAGGCTGTCTGATCGCCGGCTTCGCCATGCGGGCGGTGGCGGCATATATCTATATCCGCGGTGAATTCTGGGATGAAGCCAACCGGCTGGAGCATGCGATTGCGGAGGCTTACCAAGCCGGGCTGATCGGCAGGAATGCCTGTGGCTCAGGCTATGATTTCGATATTTTCGTCCATCGTGGGGCGGGCGCTTACATTTGCGGCGAGGAAACGGCGCTGATCGAATCGCTGGAAGGCAAGAAAGGCCAGCCGCGCCTGAAGCCGCCCTTCCCGGCGGGCGCGGGGCTGTATGGCTGCCCGACCACGGTTAATAACGTGGAAAGCATCGCCGTAGTGCCGACGATCCTCCGGCGCGGCGCGGCATGGTTCGCCGGTATCGGGCGGCCGCAGAACACCGGCACCAAGGTCTTCTGCATCTCCGGCCATGTGAATAAGCCGTGCAACGTGGAAGAGGAAATGGGGATTCCTCTCAAAGAGCTGATCGAGAAACACGCAGGCGGCGTGCGCGGCGGCTGGGATAATCTGCTGGCCATTATTCCCGGCGGCTCCAGCGTGCCGCTGCTGCCGAAAGACATTTGCGACACGGTGCTGATGGATTTCGATTCGCTGCGCGCGGTGAAATCCGGCCTCGGCACGGCGGCGGTGATTGTTATGGATAAGTCAACTGACTTAGTGCGAGCCATCGCGCGGCTGTCCAAATTTTACATGCATGAATCCTGCGGCCAGTGCACACCCTGCCGTGAAGGCACCGGCTGGCTGTGGCGCATGATGGACCGTATGGCTAAAGGCCAGGCCGACATTAACGAGATCGACCAGTTGCTCGATGTGGCGGGGCGCATCGAGGGGCACACTATCTGCGCGCTCGGCGATGCCGCCGCCTGGCCGGTACAGGGGCTGGTGCGGCATTTCCGCCCTGAAATCGAGCGCCGCATCATGGAGTATAGCGCGCGCAGCAAGGCTGCGTAAGCATGCGACAGAACAAAGGTTGCCAGTTGCATCGGCGAATGTTATGGCAATGATTGCAAGGTTCATCGTTGCGCCGCTTTTCTTAATCGCGTGCGCTTTAAGAGGGGATTGAAATATATGGCTAAACTGATCATGCGCGTAGAAGGTGTGGACGGGCAGATCGAGCTGCTGAACGACCGCGTGGTGGTGCTGCGCGGCGGTCTGATGAATACGTTCAAATACGGTATCAACGCCAAGCGCGAAATTCCGCTCGGCGCCATCTCGGAAGTGGCCTTTAAGGATGCCAGCGCGCTACGTATGGGGGAAATTGAATTTGTGCGCTCGGGCCGCAGCGCCGACGAGAAAAAGCAGAAAAAAGCATCCGACAGCGTGGTGAAATTCCGCAAGAAAGAGCAAGCGGATTTCGAGGCGCTGAAGGAAAAAGTATTTGAGATGATGAATAATATGGGCAGAAAATAATTCTATCCATGGCAATGACTGCAACTACTTCACTCGAGGCTCCATCTTCAATGGCATCGGCGATTGTCGTCGGTGCAATGGATATTATGTCTACTATTTTGCCTGTTCTGATTATACTGGCTATATATATGCTGATTTTAAAACGCCAGCGTAGAGATGGCATATCGGTTCTAGAGCAGCTTTCGTCCAAAAGTGAAATTGAAGCGCTGCGTGGTGAAATGAAACTAATGATAGAAAAACAAGACCGGGTGATCGAATCACTCAGTGAAATCAAGCGTAAACTAGGGTAATATGCCGAAACTTACCATTGACGGCCAGGAAATCGAAGTCGAAGCCGGCACCACCATCATCCAGGCCTGCGATAGGCTGGGCATTGAAGTGCCGCGCTTCTGCTACCATGAGCGCCTGAACATCGCCGGCAATTGCCGCATGTGCCTGGTGGAAGTGGCCCCGGGCCCCCCGAAGCCGCAAGCTTCCTGTGCGCTGCCCTGCGCCGATAACATGGTGGTCAAAACCGATACGCCGATGGTAAAGAAAGCCCGCGACGGGGTAATGGAATTCCTGCTCATCAACCACCCGCTGGACTGTCCCATCTGCGACCAGGGCGGCGAGTGCGATTTGCAGGACCAGGCGCTGCTCTACGGCAGTGGCCTCAGCCGCTACCATGAAACCAAGCGTGCCGTGGAAGATAAATACATGGGCCCGCTGATCAATACCTATATGACCCGCTGCATCCACTGCACGCGCTGCATCCGCTTCTCCGCCGAGATCGCCGGCGTGCCGGAACTGGGCGCGTATGGGCGCGGCGAGCATATGGAAGTCGGCACCTATGTGGAAAAAGCACTCAGCTCGGAGCTTTCCGGCAATCTGGTCGATATCTGCCCGGTAGGGGCGCTGACCTCCCGGCCCTATTCCTTCGTGGCGCGCCCGTGGGAGCTGAAGAAAACCGAATCCATCGACGTGCTGGACGCGGTAGGCAGCAATATTCGCATCGATAGCCGCGCCGAGGCGGTCCTGCGCGTGCTGCCGCGCGTGCATGAAGATGTGAACGAGGAATGGATTTCCGATAAAACTCGCCACGCTTGCGACGGCCTGCGCGTCTCGCGGCTGGACCGCCCCTATGTGCGCAATGCCGCCGGCAAGCTCGAAGAAGCCACATGGGAACAGGCTTTTACCGCTATCGCCGCGCGCGTGCAGGGCATGCCGGGAGAACGCATGGCCGCCATTGCCGGAAACCTGGCCTGCGCCGAAAGCATGTTCGCCCTGAAAGGATTGATGCAGTCGCTCGGTTCGCCCAACCTCGATTGCCGTCAGGAAGGCGCACAGCTGCCTTACGCGGCGCGTGGCGATTACCTTTACAACACCACCATCGCTCGCACCGAAGAGGCGGACGCGGTGCTGATTATCGGCGCCAATCCGCGCACTGAAGCCGCCATGGTCAATGCCCGCCTGCGCAAGGCGCATCTTCGCAATGGCATGCGCGCCTTCGTGATCGGCGAGGCGGCCGATTTAAATTATCCGTATGAATATCTGGGCAACGACCCGCGCCTGCTGAACGCCATCGACAGCGGCAATCATCCTGTCAGCGATATTCTCCGTGCCGCAAAAAATCCGATGGTCATCATCGGCACCGCTGCCATCTCGCGCCCGGACGGCGCGGAAGTCTTCGCCGCCGCCAAGTCGATTGCAGAGAAATTCGCCATGCGTGATAGCTGGAACGGCTTCAACGTGCTGCACCACGCTGCCGCCCGCGTCGGTGCGCTGGATCTCGGATTCGTGCCGGCCAAGGGCGGGCGCGACATCGCCGGCATCGTGCGCGGCGCGCGGGGAGGGGATATTGAATTCCTTTACCTGCTCGGCGTCGATGAAATCGACATGTCGTTGTTCGGAAAAGCCTTTGTGGTCTATCAGGGCCATCACGGCGATGACGGCGCGCACCGCGCCGACGTGGTGCTGCCCGGCGCTGCCTACACTGAAAAGGACGGCACTTATGTCAATATGGAAGGTCGCGTGCAACTGGCCCGCCGCGCGGTCTTCCCGCCCGGGCAGGCAAAAGAGGACTGGGCGATTCTGCGCGCGCTTTCCGAGCGGCTGGGCGCAACACTTCCTTTTAATAGCCTGAACGAGCTGCGCGTGAAAATGCATGCCGCATGCCCGCAGCTGGCGCGGATTGACGAAATCTCCCCCGCCGCCTGGGCGCAATCCCTGTCGCGCAGCATCACATTCCGCGTCGATGCGCACCCGTTCGAAGCGCTGCTATCAAATTTCTATATGTCTGACCCCATCAGCCGTGCCTCCAAAACCATGGCCGAATGCACCCGCGTGCAGGC
>CAYPEF010000128.1:0-5633 GCA_964409675.1 uncultured Rickettsiales bacterium
GGTGATGCTGCCGGCGTCGCGTGCAAGCGCATAGCCGCCCTTCGGGCCGCGGGCGGATTGCACCAGATCGGCGCGGCGGAGCTGGGCGAAGATTTGTTCCAAATAGGGCAGCGGGATTTCCTGCGTCTGCGCCAGCTCGGCCAGCGTCACCGGCCTGTTTTCCGGGCGGGAGGCGAGATCGGCCATAGCCATCACCGCGTAGCGCGCCTTGGAGCCTAGGATCATGATGCCTCCCAGTTGCGGGCGGTTTTCTCCAGCCCGCTTTCCAGTTCGTCAATGCGTTGCTTTAGCGAAGTAATTTCACTGTTTAGCTGGGAGAAGGCGCGGTTAATGGGGTCCACGTCCTCGGCGGCAGGGGTGCCGTAGGGGGCGAAGATATGCTCCTCGGCCTTGCTGCAGACGGTTTTATCCTTCACGGGCCGCGCGGGCACGCCGACGACGGTGGTGTTTTCCTCCACATCCCCGATCACCACCGCGTTGGAGCCGATGCGCGCGCCGCTGCCGATGCGGATGGGCCCAAGCAGCTGCGCGCCCGCGCCGATAATCACGTCGTCGCCGAGCTGCGGGTGGCGGATGCCTTTTTCCAGCGAGGTGCCTCCCAAGGTAACATCATGATAAATAGTTACATTATTGCCAATCGTCGCCGTTTCGCCGATCACTACGCCCATGCCGTGGTCGATGAACAGATGCTCCCCCAGTACCGCGCCGGGGTGGATTTCGATGCCGGTGATGAAGCGGGAAAGATAGGACATGAAGCGTGCGGGGAGCTTCACGTTATGCTTCCACAGCCAATGGGATAGGCGGTGGAACAGCAGGGCGTGCAACCCTGGGTAGCAGATTATCACCTCCAGCCGGGAGCGTGCGGCGGGGTCGCGGGTGAAGAATGAGTCGATATCGCTAAGAATTCTCTTGAACATACAACGCAATAATCAATATAAAGCTGAGTCATGGTAATGGATATTACCAAAGCATTCAACTTTATACGTAGCAGAGCGATAGGCACCTATGCCGGAAGTCATTATCAACGGCCCCGAGGGGCGCATTGAAGGCCGTTACCACCACAGCGAAACGCGCGGCGCGCCAATCGTCATCGTGCTGCATCCGCACCCGCTGTATGGGGGCACGATGAACAACAAGGTCGTCTATAAGATGTACCAGAGTTTCGTCGATCAGGGGTTTTCGGTGCTGCGCTTTAATTTCCGTGGCGTGGGCAAATCGCAAGGGGTTTACAGCGAAGGCACCGGTGAGCTGACGGACGCCGCCACCGCGCTCGACTGGATGCAGCAGCAGAACCCCGATTCGCCCACCTGCTGGGTAAGCGGATTTTCCTTCGGTGCATGGATTGCGCTGCAGCTGCTCATGCGCCGCCCGGAGATTGAAGGCTTCGTCGCCGCTTCGCCGCCGGCGAATTTGTATGATTTCTCCTTCCTCTCCCCCTGCCCCGCTTCCGGCCTGATCACCATGGGCGACAAGGACGATGTGGTGCAGGAAGAACTGGTCAGCAAAATGGCCGCCAAGCTCTCCAACCAGCACGGCACGAGCATCCAGTATTCCGTGCTCCACGGCGCGGACCATTACTACCGCAACCAGCTGGATGACCTCGGTGAGGTGATGAAGGAATATATCAGCGCAAGGATGCTGGAATTTTCGCAGAAGCGCCGGATCAGGCCGGATCGGAAACGCAGGCAATTGCCGCGGGAATAAAAATAAAGGCAAAGAGGCTTCCATAGTTGCTTTAATGGCATATTTGTCATTGCGCTTGCTATTGTCATAAAAGCTTCACAATTATACAATAATGCGCCGTCTTTTGTTATGTTAAAAATATAATACTTCTATTTACATTCATTAAACTTAAATTGGGATTTTCATATGAAAGATGGTGTAAGGGCAATTTCTAAAAAAGCGTTTCTTGGTGCGCTTTTACTCACTGCAAGCGTATCTGCGCATGATAGCATGGCAGATGCATATAGCGATTATAATGCCTGTGTTTCCAATGCCGATACTGCGTATAATGAATGTGTAGCTAGCGGCCTCAATTCTTCATTTTGCGATCAAAAACATCAGAATGATATTAATGCCTGCACACCTCCTGACACCTATAGCTTTTGTAAGAATTATGCGAAGGATAATCTAGACGGTATTGCTACGGTGATTCTCTGGATTGGAAAATTATGCTATGATTATGACAATGGCGGATTGATTGGTGTGTATAAAAATAATAATTAACTTAAGTGTTGCGTCCCGATCTGTTCCGAATATTTTTGCAGATAGGAATTTATAATTTAATACATTTTGTAATTCACACTGTTTCCTGAATAATGCGCTCCCCCCGTCACCGCGCGCATAGCGCCGGTGGTGGAGGGCAGTGTTAGAGGAAGTTTCTTCAAGCTCCTTACCGCCAGATACGCAAACGCCTGTGCTTCCAGTGCGTCGCCTTGCAGGCCGATCTGTTCCACCGGCTGCACGGGGCCGAGCAAGTGGGAGAGGGATTTCATCATGGCGGGGTTGTGGCGTCCGCCGCCGCAGATGTACCAGTGGGCGGGCTTTTGCGGGAAATGCATCTGCGCCATTTTGACGGATTGGGCCATGCATTCAGTGAGCGTGGCCGCGCCGTCCTCGGCGCTTAAGCGGGCGAACGGCTCCAGGCTGAAAGCGTTGCGGTCCAGCGATTTGGGCGGCTTTTTCAAGAAATAGGGATGCGCGAGGAATTCCTGCATCAGCACTTCATCCACGCGACCCACCAGTGCCAGCGCGCCGTCGCGGTCATAGGCTTGCCCGGTATGGCGCTGGCACCAGTCGTTCAGCATGGCGTTGCCGGGGCCGGTATCGAAGGCGAGGATGGTTTCGTCATTGCGAGCGCCAGCGAAGTAATTCAGCGCACCGCTTGCTGAGGCTTGGATTGCTTCGCCTCCGGCTCGCAATGACGGGGAAATATAGGTAACATTCGCCACGCCGCCGATGTTCAGCACGGCGAGAGGTTTGGGCAGCGCATGCGTGATGGCGGCGTGGAACAGCGGCACCAGCGGCGCGCCCTGCCCGCCGGCGGCCATGTCGCGACGGCGGAAATCGCAGATCACGTCAATGCCGGTCAGCTCTGCCAGCAGTGCACCGTTTCCCAGTTGCCAGGTGATGCCCTCCTCAGGCCGGTGCGCGATGGTCTGACCGTGGAAGCCGATCACCTGCACCTCCGAAGCCGGAATGTCAGCATTAGCGAGGAGTTCCTTCACCGCCAGCGCGTGCAGGCGGGTGATGTCGCGCTCCAGCAGTGGCATGTCCCCCTCCCCTTGCATGGCGAGTTTCAGACGCTCGCGCAGGCGTGGCTCCATTGGCACCGTCATCCACGGGCCAAAGGCGGAAACGGTTTCGCCGTCGGTGCGGATCAGCGCCGCGTCGATCCCGTCCAGCGAGGTGCCGGACATCAGGCCGAGGGACCAGGGGGGGGCATCGTCAGAGTGGGGCATGGGGCTTGCCTGTCAGGTGATCACGCAGGCGCAAACGCCCAGCACTGCGCCGGTGAATACCTCCGACAGGGCCACGTTATATTGCTGCCATGCCGGGTTCTGCTCGCAGATATAGAAGCATATGCGGTAAATCGGCCCTACCAGCGCCAGCAGCAGTACCGTTATAATAAACGGCGCCAGCATGTCCGCCGCCGGCGTGCCCATGTAAATGCGGTAAGCGCAGACGCCCAGATTCAGGGGTGAGAAAAAAATCATGAAACGCCATGACATGCCGATGGTTTTCCAGTTCAGCGCCTGCGGTATCGGCGTGGTGCTGGTATAGGGGCCGTAGATGGCGGTGGTGATTTTATCCACCAGCCGCACGCACACTTGCGCGCTGGTGTCGGTCGGGGTGGGGAAGTATTTTCCCCAGCAGTGCAAATAGCCGTAGGTGTAGCCCGCCATGCCAATGATCAGCATGGCCAGCGCCGCCGTTTCCCCGGGAATAATGCCTTGCAGGTATGCAATGAGCGTCAGGAATACGGCTTCCAGTGCGTAGCACACGAATTTATTCAGCCATCCCCTGCCGCGCACGCAATTGATCACGGCAAACGCAAGCACCAGAAGCAAAAAATACAGGCTCATATATTTTTCTCCAGAAGGCGCGGTTAAGCGCAGGTGGGGCAGCGGCATGAAAATGCCATAGTTATGCCCAGTAGCCAACGTGAAAGATGCGCCTAAAATAGCGATGCTTCGCACTTGCTGGTGAAATGCTATGTAACCTTCCGCTTGATAAATCATCCTTTTGACTGGTACAAGCAAGGCATAAACCATCATTGCAAGCGAGCCTATGCCCAAGTTCCAGTCCGATTTCCTGCGTATCCTTCAGGAGCGCGGGTTTATTCATCAATGCACTGACGCCGAGGCGCTGGACAAAAAAATGAAGTCCGAGCGCATCAGCGCCTATATCGGCTTCGACTGCACGGCCCCTTCCCTGCACGCGGGTAGCCTGATCCAGATCATGCTGCTGCGCTGGCTGCAGAAAACCGGGCATAAGCCGGTGGTGCTTCTGGGCGGCGGTACCACAAAAATCGGCGATCCATCGGGCAAGGACGAAGCGCGGAAAATGCTCGACCAAAAGGCTATTGATAATAATACGGAAGCATTCAAAGCGTTGTTCGAGCAGTTCCTGAATTTCGGCGGCGGCGCGTCGGATGCCATCATGGTCAATAATGCAGAGTGGCTGGATAGCCTCAATTACCTGGAGTTCCTGCGCGATTACGGCAGGCATTTCTCCGTCAACCGGATGCTGACGCAGGACAGCGTGAAGCTTCGGCTGGAGCGCGAGCAGAATCTGAGTTTCCTTGAATTCAATTACATGATTTTGCAGGCTTATGATTTCGTGGAGCTGAACAAGCGCTACGGTTGCACGCTGCAGGCGGGTGGCTCCGACCAGTGGGGCAATATCATCATGGGCGTGGATTTGCAGCGGCGTATTTTGGCTGAGCAGCGCTTCAAGCCGCTGCCGCTGGACAAGGCCATTTCCGGCAGCGCGAAAGTGGTGGAGGTACAGCCGATGATTAATTCAAAGCAGGACGACACCAGCGTCTTCAGCGCCACCCACTTTGCTTCGCAGCTTGGCGAGGGTGACGGGCGCGATGTGTACGGCCTCACCACACCGCTGCTGACCACCGCCGCGGGCGCCAAAATGGGCAAGACTGCCGACGGGGCCGTCTGGCTTTCCAAGGACATGCTGCCCGCCTATGAATACTGGCAGTTCTGGCGCAACACGGACGATGCAGACGTGGGCAAATTCCTGCGCCTGTTCACCGAGCTGAAGATGGATGAAGTGCTGCGGCTGGAGGCGCTGAAAGGCGCGGAGATCAATGAGGCGAAGAAAGTGCTTGCCACCGAGGCCACCCGCATCGCCCACGGCGACAAGGCCGCCCGCGCTGCCGCCGAAACCGCGCGCAAGACTTTCGAGGAAGGTGCAAGCGATGCCAATTTACCGGAAATCCGCCTCACCCCGGATAAGATCGGCAAGGGCGTGCCCGCCTATGAGCTATTCCGCCTGAGCGAACTCTGCGACTCCGGCGGCGAAGCCCGCCGCCTCATCCGCGGCGGCGGCGCCAAGATCAACGACCGCAAGGTGCTGGATGAGAATGAACTGATCGGCGCGGCGTTCTTCGCGAA
>CAYPEF010000129.1:0-5630 GCA_964409675.1 uncultured Rickettsiales bacterium
ATTCGAGGAACTGAACCCGAAAGAGCTGCGCAGCGTGGCCGAATCTTTCCTCAAAGACCATGGCCCAGGTGTGGCGGTGGTGGCTACCAGCTTTGAAGGCAAAGCCTCGATTGTGGTGGCCGTAAGCAAGGAGCTCACCACCCGCATCAGCGCCGTGCCGCTGGTGCAGGCGGCCGTGGAAACCCTCGGCGGCAAAGGCGGCGGCGGCAGGCCCGAAATGGCCCAGGGCGGCGGGCCGGAGGTGGATAAGCTGGAAGAATGCTTGATAAAAATTAAGAAAATGCTATAGTGCTTTAAACTTCTAAATTATGAATCGGACATTATATGCCAAATTATGATAAAATGGGCGAATGGGCTAAAAATACAGAATCTAGAACTGGTTGGCTTAGTAGTGTAGCCACTAATTTGGCTGAAGCTTTTCCTGAAGCTGCTACAGAAAAAAATCAAATAGCTTTAGTTCATCACTTTTCCGAAATTGCAAGCGCTATTAGTAATAAAGACGATAGATCGCTGGCTAGTGCACAGGAGGGACTGCGCGCTTTTTTAGCACCTATTATGCAAGAGCTCAATTCACCATCAGGGCATATGGGGGATATTAATACAACCGTAAACGACATTACTGCATATATTAGAAATAATATGCCAAAAGGTAGGATAATTGATAAATAGTTCAACTATTTATCTTAAATTCATATCACATTACTCAGGCACTCATTTACAATAAGTATAAATATGCAACTTCCCTCCATCGCCATTGCCTACGGCGACGGCATCGGCCCGGAAATCATGGAGGCGGCGTTGCTGGTTATGCGTGAAGCCGGAGCCAATATTGCCGTGGAAACCGTGTCCATGGGCGAGCGCATGTATGCGCAGGGATCCGATACCGGAATTCTCCCTTCCGCGTGGGAGACATTGCGGCGCACGAAAGTGCTGCTGAAAGCACCCACTATATCACCGAGTTCTCCCGGCCATTTATCCGTTACGGAAGCACTGAAGGAACGATTCGGCCTGTGGGGAAAGATCAATACTATCCCATTGGCCATTTCAGGCGCTGTCTCCGCTTCGCCTTCCGCAGGCATGGAAGCAGCGGCATGGCTCGGCGCGGATTTTGCCATATTCGAGCCTGTGCACGGACCGGTGGATAAGCTGGCAGGAAAAGGCACTGCAAATCCTTCAGGCATGCTTCGCGCAGCGGTAATGATGCTCTACCATCTGGGCCAGACGGAACCAGCGGCACGCATTCATCGCGCATGGCTTGCGGCATTGCAGAACGGGATGCATACCGCTGATATAAGCATAACATATAGACAACAACCGCTTGGAACACATGCATTCGCGAATGCGGTAATAGAACGCCTGTGGCGCAAGCATCCAGAATAAAGCGACCTGCTGATCACCTTCCGAAATTACTATAAACTTATATATATCAATTGCATATATCGATATATGTCATAAAATCTTCACAATTACACAGTGGTGTTGCGTGGGAGAATGGCTTATTCTTAAAATTGATAATTGAATCGGATTATATCCTTATGGCCCCTCCCCCGCCCCCCACAGAAACACCTGCACAACGTGCCGCACGATTAGCGGCAGAAGCTGAAGCACTTCAGGAACAGCTCAATGCGGCAATCAAAGCAGGGGATTTAGCCCTGCTGGATACTACGCTAGATGCAAAAGCAAGACCGAATACCGCTCCCATAACCGGCCCCGATGCCGGAAAAACACCCCTCGAGGCAGCATTGGAACTTGCAGATGCAGGGAAAAAGGAAGCCATTGTTAAAAAGCTTCATGAGCACGGTGCGGACATGAATGCGAAAAAGGGTGGCAAGACCCTGCTGGAGCAGGCGTATGAACGCAATGATCTGGCAGGCATCAAGCTGCTTACCGAAAACGGTGCCGATCCGAATATTGCTGCGGAAGGCCACGCAAAACTGCTGCTCAGGGCGATTAAAGACAATAAGCCGGAAATCGCCGAAGCGCTGGCGAAAAAGGCCGATCCGAATGTGAAAGATGCGGAAGGCTACACTGCCCTTCAATGGGCCATTGAGAAAAACAATGTCAAATTAGTTAATACTCTGCTGGACAAAGGGGCGGATGCTAATGACAAAGGGAAAGATGAATTACCGCCACTACTGAATGCAATCCAGAAGGGCAACAAGGAAATAGTTACCGCTTTGCTAAAACATGGCGCCGACGTAAATGCCGCAGATGAAAATGGTCTAACCGCATTAATGATGGCCATTGGCGGTGAGCACCCTGAAATCACCAAAATAATCCTGGAGCAGAAAGACCCGCCTGTTAATATCAATGCCGCTCATAAGGGAGGATCAAAAGCGCTACACTGGGCTGCCGATCACGGCGACAGCGCAACGTTGAAGGCATTGTTGGAAAAAGGCGCCGATATTGATGAGAAATTCGGAAACTCTCAAACAGCATTAAATATAGCTAAAGAAAAAGCACGCGCCCATCCCGGCGAAAAGAAATACGCTGATACTGCCGATATTATTGAGAAAGAGATGGCTGAGCGTAAAGAACTCTTAGCCAAGGCAGGTCAAGCCGTAGATGATCTGCATCATGCGCTCGATAAAAATAAGGATGGGCTGGTAAGCTTTGAAGAAACCGTCACGACGAAAGGCGGCGACAGCATTTATTCCAAGGCAAGCCATGCAAAAATTGCTGCTTTGGACCTTAATAAAGACGGCGAGGTTTCCAAAGAAGAAATTGCCAAGGCGATGGATGCTTCGCATCTGGCAAAAACCGATACTCATGGCAAGGAGTTCAGTGATTTCAGCGCGTTCAGAAAGTCACTGGAAAAAGCAGCCAATGTCTCGGGCGCCATACATCATGACGGCAAGCTTGCAGATGCGGAGAAGCAACTGCTCGCTAAGTTGGATGCTAACAGCGATAACAAGATCACCAAGGAAGAATTCCGCGCCAGCGTGATCGGCCAGGCAGATAAAAATCATGACGGGCATATCAGCAAAAGCGAAGCCCGGGCAATCCACGCCGCGATAGCAGATTTCAACAAAGCTCTAAACAAAGCTGGGGTGACATGGGAAAGCGGCTCTGGCAATAAATATAACGCCGATGCCGCGATTCTGCCGCCTGCCCTTGCCAAGGCAGCGCCGAAAAAAGAATCCGGCCCAACGCCAACCTAGCATGCCCATCCCCACCCACATGGTCACCACGGCGTTTACGCTGGAGAATCACCGCATTATCGATAATCTCGGCGTAGTGCGCGGTATTACCGTGCGCACGCGGTCGCTGCCGGTGAATTTCATCGCGGGGCTTCTCACCATGTTCGGCGGGCGCAGCCATCTCTATGCCGAGTTGTGCGACCGGGCGCGGCAGGAGGCATATGAATTGATGATACAACACGCAGAAGAACGCGGTGCTAATGCCATCATCGGCTTCCGCTATGACGCCACCGAGCTGATGGCGGGCATGACCGAAGTGCTGGCCTACGGCACCGCCTGCCGGGTGGACCGCGCGTAAAGCGCCTTTAGGCAACTATATACCTTGAATTTCTGTCATTGCGAGCGCAAGCGAAGCAATCCAGCTATCCCCATGTTGGGACATGGATTGCTTCGGCTTCGCCTCGCAATGACGGCGGGTGGCTGCAAACTATAGCATCACGCTTGCCGCATCAATCAGCGCAGCGTCAATTTCTTCTTCTGCCTTTATGCGTAATCCATTATAAGCGTGGAATAACCATAGAGGAATGCCTGCATGTCCGGCCCGAACGATCTGCTGAAGACCATCAAAAACACCATGCTGGTGCCCACCCACCGCGCCGGCTGGCCGTTTATCACCGCCTTTGCCATCGGCACGGCACTGCTCACCGCCCTGTGGGCGCCGCTGTTCTGGGTGGGGCTGATCCTCACCTGCTGGTGCGTTTATTTCTTCCGCGACCCCGAGCGCGTGACGCCGCTGCGCCCCAACCTGATTGTGAGCCCTGGCGACGGGCTGGTGCAGAAAATCACCACCGTCACCCCACCCGCCGAGCTGGACATGGGCACGGAGCCGATGACGCGCATCAGTATTTTCCTCAACGTGTTCGACGTGCATGTCAACCGCATACCCATCGGCGGCACCATCCGCAAACTTCATTATCATCCCGGCCTGTTCCTCAACGCTTCGCTCGACAAGGCGAGCGAGGATAACGAGCGCCAGCTGGTTTCCATCACTACCAACAGTGGCGTGCGCGTCGGCGTTATTCAGATTGCCGGACTGGTGGCGCGGCGCATTCTCTGCGATTTGAAGGAAGGCCAGCAGGTGCAAACCGGGGAGCGCTTCGGCATCATTCGCTTCGGCAGCCGGGTGGATGTGTTCCTGCCCACCGATTCCACCGTGCTCGCACTGGAAGGCCAGCGCGCCGTGGGCGGCGAGACGGTGCTGGCCGAGCTGAAGGCGTCTTCAGCCAGCGAATATATCGCGCCCAGCATGATCGGGGGCGCGTAACATGTCCTGGAGCCGCAAAGACGACCACCAGTGGCAGCATATTAAAAAGCCGCAGCCCTTCCGCCGACTGATTCCCAATCTGATTACGCTGACCGGCCTCTGCTGCGGCCTCTCCGCCATCCGTTTCGGCTTTGCCGGGGAATGGGAGAAGGCGGTCGCCTTCATCATCGCCGCCGCGGTGATCGACGGCATGGACGGGCGCGCTGCGCGCATGCTGCGGGCAACTTCCCTGTTCGGCGCGCAGCTGGATTCACTGTCGGATTTTCTCTGCTTCGGCGTCGCCCCGGCGCTGGTGCTTTACATGTGGGGCACGCATGAGGTGAAGGCGCTCGGCTGGGCGGCGACGCTGTTTTTTGCCATCTGCTGCGCCCTGCGCCTGGCGCGCTTCAACACGGCAGTGGTAGAGAACAAGCAGCAGGCATGGCAGAAGCAGTTTTTCGTCGGCGTACCCTCGCCCGCCGGCGGCATCATCTGCCTGCTGCCGCTGATCATCTCGCTGCAGTTGGATGAATCCATGCGCCCCTCGCCCATCCTCGTCATCCTGCACATGCTGGTGATGGCGGTGCTTATGGCCAGCCGCCTGCCCACCTTCGCCGCCAAGCATGTGCGCATCAGGCCGGATTATATCCTGCCGGTGATGATCATCTGCGCCTTCCTGGTGGTGATGCTGGTGATTGACCCCTGGCTCTCCATTTCCGGCATCGGCGTGGCTTACCTGTGCAGCATCCCGGTGAGCGTCTATTGGTATCATCACCTACGCTTGAAACACCAGCAGCAGGAATCCGGCGAACTCATCATCGAGCCGACGCTGGATAACACCGTATAACGATATTGACAAGCCGCCCCTGACGCCTTAACTGCCATAATGATCGTGGGGTCATAGCTCAGTTGGTAGAGCGTCGCGTTCGCAATGCGAAGGTCGTGGGTTCGACTCCCATTGGCTCCACCATATCCACCCTATTGGAGTCGCAATAGAACCGTTTGGCATTTTCGACACAGTAAAGTAGACTCGCCTTCTATTTGAGATGAGCAATGACTTGTGAAGTATGCGTAATAAACAGGAAAGCTGTTGTGATGGCCGCAGATAGCGCGGTCACGCTTTCTGTTTATGACAAAGATTTAGGACAGCAGAAAAGATATTTGAAATCTGCAAATAAGATTTTCCA
>CAYPEF010000130.1:0-5574 GCA_964409675.1 uncultured Rickettsiales bacterium
CGAAATCCAAAGTGACGGCACCGTGCTGCATCCCGATCTGGTGGTGGAAGAGGCGATCAAGACAGCTGTACGCATCGCCGCCAGCGCGCCGTTATCCGTGCAAGCGATCAAGCGGGCCACGCTTGCAGGCGCACCGTTACCGCTGGAGCAGGCGCTTGCCTGCGAGATGCAGGAATACCGGAAGCTGATCACGACACAGGACCGGCAGGAGGGGATTGAAGCTTTTAATGAAAAGCGAAAACCGGTATTTGAAGGAGCATAAAGTTAGCGATTGAAGCCATGACCGCCTGTGCGTCCCGATTGGTTGCGGGAATTGATTGAAAAACCCTGTAAAGATGCCGGTCGAGGCGTACCTCCCTGCAATATCAGCGCCTGATTAAATAAGTCATCATAACGCCCATCTTCTATTCCAGCCCTTTCGAGGGCTCTATGCAAAACGTCAGTTGCTGCGCGTAATGCACGTTGGTCTGCAATATCAAGAGGTGCATCAGCATCAGGTCTTTTTTCTGTAATAGCTTGAATTATCAAATTCAGTTTATTTGCTACTTTCTCATGAAGGCGATGTGCATGATCTTTTCGCTGTCCGATTGATCAGCACTGTGGCCGTTTAGTTCCACATCCGTTATAATTTTAATATCTAGATATCAACGTTAATCCAAAATTGGCATGTGGCCATGAATCATGGCTGCTGGCAAGGATTCTGATTCCCATAGTATCTCCAAGATGAATGCGTTATACTAAAAACAGAAGGGGATATACCCATGCCCGCCGCGAAAAAAACCGCCCGTCCTTTGTCATCACCGCTTTCCCTCGCCCTACAGGGCGGCGGCACGCATGCGGCGTTTGCTTGGGGGGCGCTGGATGCACTGCTGGAAAAAAACATTACCATTCATGCGATCAGTGCAGTAAGCGGCGGTTCGATGAACGCGGTGATCCTGGCTGAGGGCTGGCGGCGCAATGGCGCGGAAGGCGCGCGCGAGCATTTGCAGACGTTCTGGCGCAAGCTCAGCATTGCCGCGCAGCTGCTGCCCTTTCGCCCCGGCACGTTCGACCGGTTTTTAAGCGAAGTCGGTATCGATTTTTCGCCCTCCACCGTAGCGCTGGATTACCTGACGCGCCTGTTCTCACCCTACCAGTTCAACCTGTTCGACATCAACCCGGTGCGCGGCATCGTGGAGGAAATGGTGGATTTCCCGGCGCTGTGCAAAAAAGCGCCTTTTGCGCTCTATATCGGTGCCACGCATGCGGGTAGTGGGGAGGGGCGCATTTTCACTGAAGCCGACCTATCGCTGGATGCCGTGATGGCCTCGGCCTGTCTGCCGTATCTTTTCAAAACCGTGATGGTAGATGATGAGCCTTACTGGGACGGCGGCTATTCCGGCAATCCGCCGCTCTTTCCGCTCTATGATGGGGAAAGAGCATCAAACGACATCCTGCTGCTGCGCACGCTGCCTGCCGTGGGTGGCGAGGTGCCGACGCAGGCAGCCGATATCCTGGACCATGCGACGGAAATCAGCTTCAATGCGTCACTCGCGCATGAGCGCCGGGCGCTGGAGGCGTATAACCGCGCCCATCCGCAGCAAAGCGTGGCGCTGCATATCATTGAGTCCGACGAGATGATCGGCACGCTCGGCCGCGCCAGCAAGTTGAACGCGGATTGGAATTTTCTGCTGTACCTGAAAGATCTCGGCGCACAGGCGGCACAGGACTGGCTCGACGCAAATTAATTGAAACCCTTACTGCGACGGGGAGCTGTTATTTTTTTGCAAGTGAGGCGGGAGCGGAACGACGCCTGGAAAATTACGGGGCGCCGGCATCTCCCCGGAGCTGATCTCAGCGCGAATGATAAGATTGCAGACGCCGCTTCCGAGCGAAGGGGTGTCATGCGTTTTATCGAAGCTGACAGCCAGGTCGCACGCGCCGTTGAGGCGGTACTGCGTTGCGAACCCTATGCCGAGCATATAGGTTTTTCCGCCTGAAGTGCCGGAAAACTGTATGTTGGCATTGGATATGTTTTCCGTGCTGCCGGGCGTCAGCGAATTAACCGAGGAATGCAGGCGGTAATCTTCCAGCGTATAAAGCGTCAGGTCGAGCAGGTGCAGGAACTGGCGCTTGCTCATCTCTTGCCGTAGACGCTGCTTGGCGTAATCCGCGCCGTCAGCCTCCCAGTCGATAGCTAGCGTGATGCGCGCATCGTCCAGCATATCGTTGCGCAGGAACTGCACGATCTGCTCACGGTTGCGCTCTGCCACCGTCATGTCGAAGCGCCGCAGCAGGGCTTCAAGCCTGTCTTTGCGCGTATCGTGCAGCCAGAGATACGCAGCAAGCGCTACGCAGGCGGTAAAGAAAAGCAACAGGCTGGCACGTGCGCGGTTCATCGGCCTATCCTTTATACAATGCCTGACGGGTTGTTTACCGGTTGCCGCTCAGCCGCCCGCAACGCGCCTTTGATGATACGGTATGCCCACCAGAGCGGAAGCAGCGCGGTAAAGAATACCCACAGCGGAAGGCCGCCGAACAGCAGGGCCGACCAGTGCAGGAATGTTGCAAATGCCAGCAGCACTCCCAGCCCCAGACAGGCGAGCAGCCCATACCAGAAGCTGTTAATAATCCAGGTGAAGTGGCTGGCATATACCGTATCCGTTGCATCCTGCCGCTTGACATATGCTGTAATCACCGTCACCAGCGGCAGGAAATGGATGAAAATGCCAAGAGCGTTTAGTCCGTATAAGATCAGCACCGTAGTACGCAATGGGTCCGGCGGCGCGGGCGCTGATGGGGGAACGGGGGCCGGAACCAGCTCGTTACTCATGCTTGAACGCCTGGATGCCGGTGATGGCGCGGCCCAGGATCAGCGCGTGAATGTCATGCGTGCCCTCATAGGTGTTCACGCTCTCCAGGTTCATCGCGTGACGGATGACATGGTATTCGTCGGCGATGCCGTTGCCGCCGTGCATGTCGCGCGCGGTGCGGGCGATGTCGAGCGCTTTCCCGGCGGAGTTGCGCTTGATAAGGGAAATCATTTCTGGGACGGACTTGCCCTCATCAATCAGCCTGCCCACGCGCAGGCAGGCCTGCAGGCCGAGGGTGATGTCGGTCAGCATGTCGGCGAGCTTTTTCTGGATCAGCTGGTTGGAGGCCAGCGGGTTGCCGAACTGCTTGCGCTCCAGCGTGTAATTGCGCGCTGCCTGAAAACAGAATTCCGCCGCGCCCAGCGCACCCCAGCCAATACCGTAGCGTGCCTTGTTGAGGCAGGAAAACGGCCCCTTGAGGCCGCTCACGTTCGGCAGCATGGCGGAAGCGGGCGCTTCCACGTCCTGCAGCATGATGCCGCCGGTGGAGGAGGCGCGAAGCGAAAACTTCCCTTCAATCTTCGGCGCGCTTAAACCCTTCGCGCCTTTTTCCAGCACGAAGCCCTTGATGGTGCCGTCTTCAATGTCCTTGTGCCCATACACCTTGGCCCATACCACGAAAATATCCGCTACAGGCGAGTTGGTGATCCAGAGCTTGGAGCCATTCAGCACGAAACCATCACCCTTGGCTTGCGCCCGGGTTTTCATACCGCCGGGGTCGGAGCCGAAATCCGGCTCAGTGAGGCCGAAGCAGCCGATCAGCTCGCCGCGCGCAAGCTTTGGCAGGTATTTCTCCTTCTGCTCCTCAGAGCCGAAAGCGTGAATGGGGTGCATCACCAAACTGGATTGCACGCTCATGGCCGAGCGGTAGCCGGAATCCACCCATTCGATCTCGCGGTTGATCAGCCCCGCCGCCACATGACTGAGGCCCGCGCAGCCGTAACCATTAATGGTGGCGCCGAATAGGCCGAGCTCGCCCATTTCACGCATGATGTCGGTGTCGAAATGCTCATGCCGGTTAGCTTCGATCACGCGCGGCAGCAGCTTCTCACGCGAGTAGGCGCGGGCGGTGTCCTGCACCATGCGCTCGTCTTCGGTGAGCTGGTCGGCCAGCAGAAACGCATCTTCCCAGTTCAGCGACATGGCTATTCCTTATCCTTGCAGAGGGTTTTCAGGTTTTGCGAGACCGGGTCTTCCTCGCGGTATTTGACGTATTCTTCAATATCCACTTTCTGGTCGCCGTTGGCGTCGATGCCTACAATCACCGCCTTGCGGTACTCCGCCGGTACGGCTTTCAACTCCGAAGCGTCGAGAAAACCGTCCTTGCTGGTGTCCAGCTTGTGAAAGAGCTCCTTATAGTCGGTGACGCAGGCCGCGTGGACCGGGCTTGCTGCAAGCAGCGGCAACAGCAGCCAGTATTGTCTGAAAGCCATGGTTATTCTCCCTTGCATGGCGGCAATCGTGCCATGAAAGCGTCGTAAGGGCAATGGGGAAGGTAGATAGATATTCAGCGTAGTTTTGTTGCCTGAACTTTGGGAATATGCTCGGCAATTAACGCCATGTCGGCTTTTAGGCATTCACAGGCCTGCGCGTAATAATTGCCCAGTTTGTAATGGGAGGTGTAATCGCCTTCAAACGGTTTGCTGCTGCCGCGGCCTAATGCATCATCCTCAAACGCCAGCGCATTGCAGTGCGCACGCAGCAGGTTTCCCTTAATCGGGTGCAGCTCCTCGCTGATATAGCGAATCATATTATTGTCGAATCCGCGCTTTGCCAGTTCCTCTCGGTCATGCAGGACGACATGGTGGCCATTCTTATTAAAGTCTTTATGAAGGTGGATAATTATCGCTTTAATCCTGGCATGCACCAGCCGTTCCTGCCCCGGCTTTGCCAATGTCATTTCATCGCTTGGAAACCCGCAGGCTGCGTATATGGCATATACCTGTTGCTGAATTTGCCTGCGCTGCGGTGCAGTCAGTAATTCAACGGGGGTCTCATGATAAATATCGGTCCAGATGGCAGAGGGATAAGACGGTACGCGCAACTACTATAAAAGCAAATTTACAATGCTCCCGCGGTCCCAATACACCCCCTGCCGCAGGGCGAAGGTGGCATTGGCGATTAAGGTCTTCAATGACTCATTGGAAGGCACATAATTGACATGCGCGCGCGCGGGCTTCGGGATATCCTGCCGCGCTTGCGCGATTATCTGGCGCTTTTCCTGCCGGTTAGCGCTGACCGAGCTATTATTGATGCTGGTGGATTTCAGTTCTATTGCCATAGTGTCCGCATATTATATAATCATAAAAATTAATCATCGCAACATAAGACCGCAAGACGGAAATTCCATGGCCTATACAGTCGCCGCCTTTTACCAGTTTTTTCCTTTTTCCGATTATATGAGCTGGCGCGCGCCGCTGAAGGAGCGCATGCGCCAGTCCGGTATTCGCGGCACCATCCTGCTGGCCCCGGAGGGCATTAATTCCACCCTTGCCGGAAGCAAGGAGGCGGTGGCGGAACTGCTGGCCTATCTGCGCACTCATCCCGGCATGCATGATATGGAGGTGAAGGAGCACGTAAGCGATGCCATCCCCTTCGCCCGCGCCAAGGTGAAGCTGAAAAAAGAGATCATCGCGCTGGGCCGCCCAGTATCGCCCTTGCAGCGCACCGGCCAGTATGCCGATGCTGCGGCCTGGAACGCACTGATCGCCGACCCCGCCAC
>CAYPEF010000131.1:0-5296 GCA_964409675.1 uncultured Rickettsiales bacterium
TTTCTCTTTGCGCAACCTCGCCCAATATTCAAGCCTTTTCATGATCTCCCGCTCGAATCCGCGCTCCGCCGGGTGATAATATTGTTTGCGCGGCATGGTGTCTGGGAAGTAATTCTGGCCGGAAAACGCCTCCGGCGTGTCATGGTCGTAGGCGTAGTCGCGCCCGTAGCCGATGTCTTTCATCAGCTTGGTGGGTGCATTTAGGATATGGGCGGGGGGCATGTGCGAGCCTTGCGTTTTGGCGTCTTTCATGGCGGCCTTGAATGCCACGTAATTGGCGTTCGATTTCGGCGCAGTGGCGAGGTACAGCACGCACTGCGCTATCGCAAGCTCCCCTTCCGGCGATCCGAGGAAATGATAGGAGTCCTTAGCAGCATTGGCCTGAATCAGCGCCTGCGGGTCAGCGAGGCCGATATCCTCCACCGCGAAGCGCACCAGCCTGCGCACGATATAAAGCGGGTCTTCGCCGCCGTCCAGCATGCGGGAGAACCAGTAAAGCGCCGCATCCGCGTCCGAGCCGCGCAAACTCTTATGCAGAGCGCTGATTAAATTGTAATGCGCCTCCTGCCGCTTGTCATAGAGCGGCGCGCGTTTCTGCAAACGCTTTGCCAGCCCCGCTTCATCCAGCGGAGCGGCGTGGGCGAGGGAGAAGAGGATTTCAGCGTAATTCAGCAGCGTCCTGCCGTCGCCGTCGCTCATGCGAATCAGCTGGTCGCGTGCTTCTTCCGTCAGCGGCAGTGGCTTGCCCTCGGCCTCCTCGGCGCGCACAAGCAGCCGCGCAAGCGCCGCCTCGTCCAGCCGCTGCAAGATCACCACGTGGCAGCGCGAGAGCAGCGCCGGGTTGACCTCGAAGGAAGGATTTTCCGTGGTCGCGCCGATAAATAAAATGGTGCCGTCCTCGATCACCGGCAGGAAGGCATCCTGCTGCGCGCGGTTGAAGCGGTGCACCTCGTCCACGAACACCAGGGTGCGCATGCCGTCCTCGCGCCGCGCGCGGGCGCGCTCGAAAATGGCTTTAAGTTCCGCCACGCCCGATGACACGGCGGAGACCTGCTCGAACGCATGCCCGCTTGCCTTGGCGATCAGCCGTGCGATGGTGGTTTTGCCCGACCCCGGCGGTCCCCACAGCACCAGCGAGCGGAAACTGTTATGGGTGAACATCTCCGCCAGGATGCCGTCGTCCGCCAGCAGATGCTCCTGCCCGACCAGCTCGTCAATCGCCTGCGGGCGCAATCGCTCGGCCAGCGGCGGCGGGGGAGGGGTGGTCAAGCGTGCCATGGTGATGGAATATGCAGATTTGCGCTTGTAAGGTGGTGGTGCGTGTGCATGCCGGATAAGGTGAATCGGTGTATCGTCAACAAAATACTATTGCAAAGCAGGTTGCGCGTCTTTAAGAAAAATGGGGTGCAGGTTCCGTTTGCGCAAGGAGGCGGAGTCGTTGCATATCAGCCGGTAACGCGGGGGCAGCGGTGAAAAAAATCGAAGCGATTATCAAGCCCTTCAAGCTCGATGAAGTAAAAGAGGCATTGCAGGAAATCGGCCTGCAAGGCATCACCGTGCTGGAAGCGCGCGGTTTCGGCCGCCAGAAGGGGCATACCGAGCTATACCGCGGCGCGGAATACGTGGTGGATTTCCTGCCCAAGATTAAGATTGAAGTGGTGGTGGACGATTCGCTGGTGGAGCGCACGGTGGAAACTATCATCGCCGCCGCAAAAACGGGACGTATCGGCGACGGCAAGATTTTCGTGATCCCGGTGGAAGAGGTCATCCGCATCCGCACGGGTGAGAAGGGCGCGGACGCGGTATAATTAACGGTTTCTGCCTCCAGCGCGCTCTATTTCGCCTATTTTTTCTTTGCTGAATCCAAGCAAGGGTAAAATTTCTTCTTTCGCTTTGCCCGTTAGAATAATCCGATGTTCATAGCAAAACGGTTCATCGGGGTGCGATGATTGATGGTGGTGGTGCGCTACCACAAGTTCGTTGCGTGTCATCGGCACGCCTTCGTATAGGTAACTGAGCGCGATGTCTTTTGCATAAGGGCCTTTTTCCGGGTCTGCATTTCTCAGCGCGCTTACTACGGCAAAAGTTAAGGTATTGCCTTTGGCATGCCCCTCAGCATTCGGTACTTGAATGCAAACACCCTTTCCGCGTTTTGTATTTACGGGTTTCCAGTGCTGAGCGTCAGCCAGCTGGCTTTTGATTGTTTCTTGTAGTATCATTCGGATCTGCGGCAAATCCCAAACCAGCGGGTCGCCTATTACTTTAAATGTATACGCAGGCTCATCATCGTGCCGGTCAATAAATGCCGTCTGTGTTGTGTCATAAGGTGGTGTTGGCTGTGCAAAGAGCATCGTGCTAATAGCGCCGTCGATGACAGCGGAAACCGCTTCCGCATATTCGCGGCTCCATTCTGTGGGGTAATCAACTTTCAGCGCTTCCCTTACGCGCACTTGTTTAGTGCATAAATCTAATTGTTGGCGCGTATCATTAAGTGCTTTGCACATCCTATCGATGTTTTTCGCAATGCCGTATTGTTCAGGATTGCTCCTGATGCTGGTATTGAAGATACGTCTAAGCTCTAAATAGACGTCTTCGCCCATTGTGGGCATTTCCCGCTTGGCTTGAAGAAGGTTCGCCACTATTTCCTTTTGCTCGTCAGTATAGCTTTCCCTAAGCTTTTGCCCTAATTCTTTAATTTCCTTATTATAGCGCTTAATATCTCTTTCAAGGCTGTTTTTATCAAGCTGGCGGTAGTCGAAATCCTTCAATGGCGTGGTCGTCCAGTCGCCGGTTGCCCTGTCCATTTCTTGGGATTTTTCGATAAATTGATCCAGTGTTTTGACTGCATCGTGGATAAGCGTTGTCATATTCCATTGTTATGTAAATAATTTTTATGGGAAAAGCCCTTCGTCACCTCATCTGGTGCAAGGTCCGGGATTCCCTTTACAACTCTATATAGCGTGCTATACCGCATGTTAATAATTAAAAAAGCGCTTATCACTCAAAGAGCGCATGCCGCATACGCTATCGCAGGCGTTGCACCAGGAATTTAAAATATAATCGCAAAGGTTAAGGAAGGCTCCATGTCCGTAGATAACGTATTCAAAATGATCCAGGAAAACGACATCCAGTTCGTCGATTTCCGCTTTACCGACCCCAAGGGCAAATGGCAGCATACCTGCTATATCGCCGACAAGGTGGAAACCGCCAGCTTCGAAGACGGCATCATGTTCGACGGCTCCTCCATCGCCGGCTGGAAATCCATCAACGAATCCGACATGATCCTGATGCCGGACGCTTCCTCGGCCTTCATCGATCCCTTCGCCGCCCAGCCCACCATGGTGATTTTCTGCGACGTGGTCGAACCCTCCACCGGCCAACCCTACGGTCGCGACCCCCGCTCCACCGCCAAGCGCGCGGAGGCCTTCCTGGCCTATAGCGGCATCGGCGACAAGGCCTATTTCGGCCCAGAGCTGGAATTCTTCGTGTTTGATGACGTGCGCCACAAAACCACCGGCACCAGCAGCTTCTTCGAGATCGACAGCGAGGAATTCCCCGCCAACACCAACCGCCAGTACCAGACCGGCAACATGGGCCACCGCCCGGCTACCAAGGGCGGCTACTTCCCCGTGCAGCCGGTGGACAGCCTTGCCGATTTGCGCGGCGAAATGCTCGCAACCCTGAAAACCGTCGGCATCGTGCCGGTGCTGCACCACCACGAAGTGGCCCCGGCGCAGTGCGAGCTGGGCTTCGATTTCTCCACGCTGACGGCCACCGCCGACAACGTGCAGAAATACAAATACGTCATCCACAACGTCGCCCACTCCTACGGTAAAACAGCCACCTTCATGCCCAAGCCCATGTCCGGCGATAACGGCTCCGGCATGCACTGCCACCAGTCGATCTGGAAGGAAGGCAAGCCGCTCTTCGCAGGCAATGGCTATGCGGACCTCTCCGAGACCTGCCTTTATTACATTGGCGGCATCATCAAGCACGCGAAAGCCCTCAACGCTTTCACCAACGCCTCCACCAACAGCTACAAGCGCCTGATCCCGGGCTTTGAAGCGCCGGTGCTGCTGGCCTACTCGGCGCGCAACCGCTCGGCCTCGATCCGCATTCCGTATGTGGCTTCGCCCAAGGGCAAGCGCATTGAAGTGCGTTTCCCCGACCCGACGGCGAACCCGTACCTGGCGTTTGCCGCCATGCTGATGGCGGGCCTGGACGGCATCGAGAAGAAAATCCATCCCGGCGACGCGATGGATAAAAACCTCTACGACCTGCCGCCGGAAGAGCTGAAGAACGTGCCGAACGTCTGCGGGTCTTTACGCGAAGCCCTGAACGCGCTCGACGCCGACCGCGACTTCCTGAAAAAAGGCGACGTTTTCACCGATGACCAGATCGATTCCTACATCGAGCTGAAAATGCAAGATGTCTACCGCTGGGAGCATGCCCCGCACCCGGTGGAGTATGATCTGTATTACAGCGTGTAAGTGTGTTTATAGTAATAAAAAAGAAGGGCTTTTACAAAGCCCTTCTTTTAATTGCTTTGATTTAGAATCTAAAATCAGGGCTATGAACCTCACACCTGCCATTGGGTGTCACCCCAACATTCTCACAAGCATCGGTATAAATACTTTTTGGTACGTAAGCAGGCCATTGTTCGCCTTCGGGGTTTGCTGGAGTGGGTTTATTAATTTCTTCAGTCCAGCAGCCTGTAATGGATCCATCTTGTGGTTCCACTAAGCAATAAGTAATTGTTGTGTCTGTTGAGGCTTGTTTTACTATGACCATAGCGTGTGAAGGGGTAGTTGAGTCTTTGGGTCTAATTTCTACAGGATAGGCAGTAATGCCTTTACCTTGAGCTTCATCGCACCATTCATTAGTAATATTTGCACAATTACGTAAATCGGCGTCATATTCTCCTTGGCCGGGATTAAAATAACTATAATCAGGTGGGTAATAATTAGAAAGAACTTGCGCATAAAGCTCGCTGGAGAAAGAAAAGGCAATATTAACTAACATGCTTATAAAGAGAGTTTTTTTATTCATATAATCCCTCCTAATATAATTTCTATTTAGATATAATTACTAATTTATATAAATAAATTGCCATACTATTGTTACGGTTTCGTGACAATATTGATTAAATTCCACTAAGATTTAAAATTACTTACAAACATGCTTTGCGCCATGCACCCGGTAGCATTTGACTCCCCCCGCTCACGGGTCTATAGTCCGCCCGTCTTTCACAACGCACCGCGTTTTATGACAATCCTCTATCTGGGGCTCGCCTTGG
>CAYPEF010000132.1:0-5203 GCA_964409675.1 uncultured Rickettsiales bacterium
ATAGGAGGCTTCTCCACCCCCTGGAGGGGGGAGGATAGAGTCGGTTAGTGCTTTAGCGGTTAGCGAATCTTGGAGGGGGTGAAAAGCCTATTGGGCAATCGCAACCGCTGTCACCCTCACCCAGCATTTGCTAAATGCTAAAGCATTAAGCAAATGCAACCCTCTCCCCTCAAGGGAGAGGGGAAGTGGGGGGCGTAGGCTCCGGCGTTTCTTCCTGCTCTGCTTTTTCTAGCGCTTTCTTTTGTGACTTGGCGGCTTTCTTCGCGGCGTTGTGCTCCGCCTGTGTCGGGGTTTTCAAATTACCGCGGTTGGCGCAGGCGGTGAGGGGGAGGGAGGATGCGATCAGCAGCAATATCCATTTCATAAAAAACGCTCCCGTGCGGCTTGCGCGGCTTGTTGAACATTAAGCGGGCTGGTGCCGCCGAAGCTGGTGCGCGAGGCGGCGGAGGCGGCGGGGCTGAGCACCTGCATGGCGTCTGCGGTGATCTGCGGTTCGATGCTTTGCAATTGTGCAAGCGATAAGGCGTCCAGCGGCAGGTTATTATCCGTGGCGAGTTTTACAATGCGGGCGGTGACGTGGTGGGCAGTGCGGAAGGGCATGTTGAGCTTGCGTACCAGCCAGTCGGCGAGGTCGGTGGCGGTGGCGTAGCCGCTGCCCGCCGCATCTTCCATCACTTCCTTATGCACCACGAAATCGCGCACCATGCCCGCGCTGGCGGCGAGGCAGAGGTGGAGGTTGTCGATGGCTTCAAATACCGGTTCCTTGTCTTCCTGCATGTCCTTGTTGTAGGCGAGCGGCAGGGCTTTCATGGTGGCAAGCAGGCTGATCAGGCTTCCGAACATGCGGCCCGCCTTGCCGCGCACCAGCTCGGCGGCGTCGGGGTTGCGTTTTTGCGGCATGATGGAGCTGCCGGTGGAAAACGCGTCGGTGAAGCGGATGAAATTAAACTGGGCGCTGGACCAGATGATCATTTCCTCGGTGAGGCGTGACAGGTTTACGGCGCAGATGGAGGCAGCGCTTAAGAGCTCCAGCGCGAAATCGCGCGAGGAGACGGCGTCGAGCGAGTTGCGCATGGGGCCGTCGAAGCCGAGCGCCTCGGCGGTGAAATGCCGGTCGGTGGGAAAAGATGTGCCGGCGAGCGCTGCCGCGCCGAGGGGGGATTCGTTCATACGGGCGCGCGCATCGGCAAAGCGCGCGCGGTCGCGGCCTAGCATTTCCACATAGGCGAGCAAATGATGGCCGAGGGTGACGGGCTGGGCGGTTTGCAGATGGGTGAAGCCGGGCATCAGGGTGTCGGCGTGGGCTTCCGCTTTTTCGATCAGTGCGGCTTGCAGCTCGCGCAGTTCCATGCCCACGGCGTCACAGGCGTCACGCACGAACAGGCGGAAATCCAGCGCCACCTGGTCGTTGCGCGAGCGGGCGGTGTGGAGGCGTCCGGCGGGCGCGCCGATCAGCTCGGCAAGGCGGGATTCCACGTGCATGTGGATGTCTTCCAGCGCTTCGGTGAAGGTGAAGTTGCCGCTTTCGATCTCCTCGCGGATTTGCAGCAGGCCCTTGCGGATGGCGTCGCCATCCTCCGGGGTGATGATGCCTTGCCGCGCGAGCATGGCGGCGTGGGCGAGGGAGCCTTCGATGTCCTGCGCGTAAAGCCGCTTGTCAACGCCGATGGATGCGTTAATCTTGCGCATGATATCCGCCGGACCGGTGGCATACTGGCCGCCCCATAAGGGATTGGCGTTGGATTTGGATTCAGGAGGCGAAGCAGGCATGGGGCATATCCGATTATTTACGCGTCTTCATAGCGGTTTTTTAGGGGTAATGGCAAGCATTCTGGTGAGCGGCGCGGCGTTCGCTTATACCGCCCCCTTGCAGGAATATGACGAGCCGCAGGCGCTGGTGCCGTTGCGCGTGCTGGAGCCAGGCGGCATTGCGCGGCATATTGACGGGGTGGAGCCGCCGCTGACCATTGTTCATGTGTGGGCCACGTGGTGCGCGCCATGCGTGGCGGAGCTGCCGATGGTGAACTGGCTGGCCAGAAATTTCAAGAACCAGGGGCTGGAGGTGGCAGCCATTTCCTTTGATGGCCAGAAAAACGCGCAGAAGGTGCGCGATTTTTACGCGGCACATTCCATCAATGCGCTGCCGCTCTTGTTTGATGATGAGAAAGCGGTTTCCCAAGCCTTACAGATTCGCAGCTTGCCTACCACCCTGTTCGTGGCGAACGGTGATGTGCTGGCGCGGGTGGACGGGGTGGCGGACTGGCAAAGCGCGGAAATCAAGCAGCTTGTGATGACGAAACTTTCGCAATTTTCCCAGCTTCCAGTTTTAAAAGAGGATACGGAAACAGCGACATCAGATGATCGTCGTGCGACGCAATAAGCACGGTGGTGCCCATGCGGTTGAGGGCTTCGAATAAATAAATCAGGCGCTGCGAGAGCTTGGAGTCCAGGTTGCCGGTAGGCTCATCGGCAAGCAATATATCCGGCTTGGTGACCACCGCGCGCGAGATGGCCACGCGCTGCTTCTGCCCGCCGGAGAGCACCGACGGGTAGACCTTGCCGAAATCCTTAAGGCCGATCCAGTCGAGCATTTCCTCCACTTTAATTTGCACGTCTTTTTCCGACTCTCCGGCCACTTTCAGCGGCAGGCCGACATTTTCTGCAACCGTTAAATGATCCAGCAGGCGGAAATCCTGCGAGACGATGCCGATGCGGCGCCGCAACGCCGGGAGCGAAGCGCGCGGCAGGCCCGTGACTTCGCGCCCGAACATGCGGATGCGGCCTTTGGTGGGATGGTGCGACAGCGCGAGGATGCCGAGCAGGGTGGTTTTGCCTGCGCCGCTTGCGCCCGAGAGAAAATGGAACGAGCCCGCCTTCAGCTCCAGCGAGACATCCTTTAAAATCGGCTGTCCCGGCTCGTATTCCATACCGATATGCGAAAGCGTGATCATGGTGTTTACAACGAGCGTTGATAGTGCTTTGAGGCGAGGTGAATTTATGCTAGCCGTACTGCATAAACATCAGGAATGCAATCATGATACTGCAATGCCCGAGTTGCGATGCACGCTTTCTGGTGCCCGATCAGGCGATGGGCGCGGGAGGGCGGCGCGTGCGCTGCGGCCGTTGTTCGTATGTGTGGAGCGCCAAACCCCCGCCCGCTGATATTCCTGACCTTGACGCACTGATGGCAGGTGCGGTGTTGCCGCAGCTGAAGGCAAGGCCGTTGCCGCCGGGGTCAAACCTGCCGGCGCGCAGGGCGCAGAAAAGCGCCTTTGGGCTGATCGCGCTTAACCTGCTGCTTCTGGTGCTGGTGGCGGGGATGGCGGTGGGGATGTACCGGCCGCATTGGATTGGCATGACGGGTACGCAAGGGCTGGTGCTGGAGGAAGTGCAGTTTGTGGAAGGCGCGCCGCCGGATTCGTTTATCGTCAAAGGCCGTGTGGTCAACACCACGGATACGCCGATCAAGCTGCCGAATTTACGCATTTCGCTGGTGGATGAGCACAAGAACGTGCTGAAAAGCTGGCCGCCCTACGAGCAGGAAGGCACGCTGGTGACCAAAGCCGAGCCGGTCAGTTTCCAGACCGAGCCGCTGCATGCGGACGGGTTGAGGGGTGCGCATTTCATCGTGGAAATCGGCAGCCCGCTGGAGCTGGCGCTCAGGAGGGCGAAATTATGGTCGGCCCCGTAACGCCGCTTTATACGGAAGAGGATATCCGCGCGCGCATCCAGATTCTGGCCGATGCGATTGCCAAAGACTTGCCGCCGGATATGATGATCGTGGCGCTGTTGCGCGGCAGTTTTGTGTTCGCTGCTGATCTGATTCGCGCCCTGCATGCGCGCGGCGCACGGCCGCAGATTGATTTCATGACGCTCGGCAGCTATGGCGAGGGGATGCAAAGCAGCGGGCAGGTGACGATTTACCGCGACTTAAGCGACACCGTGCAGGGGCGCGACGTGCTGATCGTGGATGATATTCTGGAATCGGGCCGCACGCTCTCCTTCGCGCGCGGTCTGATTGCCGAGCGCGGCGCAAAATCTCTCAAAATCGCCGTGCTGCTGGAAAAGCCCGGCAAGCGGAAGACGGCGATTAATGCCGATTTTGTGGGGTTCGTAATTCCGGATAAGTTCGTGGTCGGCTACGGGCTGGACCATGCGAATTTCTACCGCGAGCTTCCGTTTATCGGGGTGGTGGGGGAATGAGTATTTTATTTTTTCCACTAACTAAGCAAAGATTGCTTTATCATAGGGTTTTTTCTTCCTGTCATCCCGGCGCAGGCCGGGATCCATGCCTATCCCTTTACTCAATTGCGGAGGCATGGCATAGGTCCCGGCCTGCGCCGGGACGACGGTTTTTTAGTAAGGCTATTATCTTGATATATTCTCTCCTATTGCCATTATCGGCACAGGCGCAGGAGATCGGCACGCTTTCGGTGATGGTGGACCAGAAGCTGGCGCTGCCGATGGCGGAGATTGCGCGGGCGTATGGCAGGCAGGCGCATCTGGCGGTGGGGCTGTCGTTTATTTCCGTGCAGGACGATATCGGCGTGATGACCGAAGGCGCAGCGGCGGATGTGCTGGTGACGGCGCATGCGGGTAATATCGAGACGCTGGCGCAGCAGGGGCTGGTGGATGTGAAATCCCGTAAAGCGGTGGCGCGCAACCAGCTGGTGCTGGCCGGGCCGGACGGGTCGGGATTGAAGGTAAGCCTTGCGCAGGGGTTTCCCGTAGCGCCGCTGATCAACGCCATGCAGGGGCAGTCGCTGCTGGTGATAGGCAATCCGGAAACGCTGGAGGAAGGCGCGCCCGCGCGCGAGGCGCTCAGGCGCATGGAGGTGGATGCGGACATGGAGCCGTATGTGATCTACCTCAAGCAATTCCCGCAGATCATCCGGCTGATGACGCTGCAGAATGCCTATGCGATTCTCTATATCAGCGATGCGACGCGCTACCGGGATATCAAGATCATCGACCGCTTCCCGGCGCAGACCTATCACCCTGTTACCTACGAAGCCGCCGCGCTGGCAGGCACGCGCATGGAGCAGGCGCGCCAGTTCATCCGCTATCTGGGCGATGCGCAGGCGCAGTCGGTGTTCGGAAAATACGGGATTGCGTTGAAATAGCGCGAATGTCCCTCATGCCTGCGGGTGCAGGGAGGGTAATGTTATTTCAAGCGGAGCGAGGAATCCTGCTTCCGCACGGA
>CAYPEF010000133.1:0-3715 GCA_964409675.1 uncultured Rickettsiales bacterium
AGATGATGGTTTTTTCCGGCATGGCATCCGCCAGCGCCAGCGCGGAGGCCTTGGGAACGATGCGGTCGGCCTGCGGGATGGCGAAGAAGGCGGGCTGGGTGATGCGAGACGGGGTGATCTTCGCGCCGTTTACCTTCCAGTTTCCCTTGCAGAGCATATTCTGCTGCCCCCAGCCGATCAGGCATTCATGGGCGACGCGCGGGGCCATCGGCACGCCGTCATTGACCCAGCCCTCCAGCGCGAGGAAATCGCGGAAGGCCTGCGTGCTTTCGTCCATCTCGGCGAAATGCTGGAACTTCTGCTGGAAGGCCCACGGGTTTTGCAGGTAGAACATGGCCTGAATCACATCCGGAGCGATGGTTTTTTCGGCCAGCAGCGCGTCTTCCAGCTGCTTTGCCATCGCCGCATTCAGGCGCGGCGGAATAATGTCGCCCGCCGAGAAATCCCAAGGCGTGGCCAGCAGCGCCAGCGCTTCAACATGCTGCGGGTAAAGCTGCGCCAGCGCCAGCGCAAACACGCCGCCCATGCAATAGCCGCCCGCGATGATTTTCCGCCCGCCGGCGCGGTGCAGGAACTCGGCGGCGGGGGCAAGAATGCGCGTGACATACTCGGCGCAGGCGAAGGCGGATTCCACCGACCCCGGCTCGCCCCAGTCGAGCAGCAGGCAGGGGATGCCCTGCGCCGACAGATAGCGGGCAAAGCTGCGGCCGGGGCGCAGATCGAGGATATAATGGCGGTTCACCAGCGAGGGGATCAGCAGCAGCGCCGGCAGCAATGGGTCGATATTTTTTGAAGTGGTTGTGTAATCCAGCAGCCGCGCGTTGCCGCAGCGCCAGATGGCGGGCGGTTCTTTCAGCTCGCGCGAGTATGGCGTGGACTGATAGCGCTTAATGCCGCTTAGGAGCGCGAGCAGGCGGTTTTTTGCTTCCCGCCGCACGGCGCTTTGCAGCTCCGGGCTTAGCCCTTCGGGGCTTGGCGGCAGGGCGGACATGCGCTTCAAGTGCGGCGAGGCGCTGCTCGCACATGCGCAGGCGGTAGTCAAGCTCAGCCATTCGGTCATGGCCAGGCTCAGGTGAAGCGGCAGCATCGGCAGCGGATGCAGGGCGGGACGGCTCATGCGCACCTTGCGCCTCCGGCATGGAGTGCAGCGTATCCATCATCGACTGGATGAAATCTCGGTCGTTCATCACGCTGGCCATTTGTTTCTGCCAGAGATCGATGAACTGGCGGGCGAGAAGCTGGTACGGAGGCGCGGACATTTGGATTTACAGTCATATGCTTCTGGTGATAAGGATACAGCCGAGTATAGAAACGAATCAGCCAAGAGTAAATACATGTCCGAAGCGGAAATGCCTGAGCCCGTCATCATCAAGAAATACGCCAACCGCCGTCTCTACAACACGCAGACCAGCGCCTATGTGACGCTGGAGGATTTATACGAAATGGTGCGCGACGGCCAGGATTTCGCCGTGCAGGACGCCAAGACCGGCGAAGACCTCACGCGCCAGACGCTTACCCAGATTATCTTGGAGCGCGAAGCGGGCGGCGATGCGCTGCTGCCCACCGAATTCCTGCGCAACATGATCGGCTTCTATGACGGCAACATGCGCCCGGTGCTGCAGCATTACCTGACCGCCAGCATGCATTCCTTTATTCAGAACCAGGACAAGATGCGCACCTATGTCGGCAAGGCGATGCAGGAATTCTCGCCGATGTCCACCTTCGAGGAACTCACCCGCCAGAACGTGGCCATGTTCGAGCGCACCTTCCAGATGTTCAACCCGTTCGGAAAATTCTTCACGCCGTCCAATGAAGGCGATACGCCGGGGGATAAGAAGAAGCGGAATTGATTTTATAGTGTCATGCCGCCGCATGGAGGCATCCGGACCCCGCCATGCGGCGGGGTGACAGCAATAACTATTTAGCTTAGGGCATTGCTGCTGGATTTACCAGATTGTATACTAGCATGGGTGGGCACGGTGGATTCGCCAAGTGTAGCGGCTACTTTATTATTATGAGCAATCATCGCGGTTTGCTGGATTGCATCTGCAGCTTCTGGAGATAGAACCGTCGGCTTCTTTTTCAGCAATGCTTCCATCGGCATGGTTTGATACTTGCCGGATTCATTTAACGCTTTAGCCAGATTTTCATTGCCGACATATAGCGTGGTCGAAGCGCTGGCGGGGTTTTTCGTAGCATTCATAATTATTTATCCGGGCAAATATGTTCGATACAAGATAATCCTACACCAGCTTTTCTAAAATGTGCATGACAATTCTGTGAAGGTGGAGAGGTAAATGGATGTAAATATTTCAACGGGATAAAGATGCAGGAAACTCATTGAGAACCATCATTATCCTGTTGTTTAATCTGGCTGATTTTGGTGGAAATGACAGACTGCGGATCAACATCGCTGAATAAGTCCTTGATCGGTATCTCGAACATCTTCGCCACCTGACGCGTTACTTCCGCCGGGGGGAACACGCCGGGACCGGAGACGATCACTTCGCCGAAGCCGTCCTGCTCGAAGGTGGGCATGTTGAGCTTGCCCGCTTTCTGCACGTCCCTGAACCGGTCATACTGCGAGGGGCGCACCGCCACGTAGCACCAGAAAGAGCCTTTGCCGCTCTCCATTGGCCCGTAGGTCAGCATGATCATGCGGGCGACTTCATCCGGGTCGATATGGTTAGGAATATCGCTCAAGGCAGGCCTCTTACGTCAATTATGCCTTAGCTTACAAGGAATTAGTGTCGAAAGCGTTAATATCGGGATAGAACTGTGGCGTAAGCCACTCCCCCTTAACCCATTGTTATGCCAGCGAAAGCTGGCATCCAGTCTTTAGGGCTGCATGAACCTAAATGCACCATCGCGGGCTAATTGCACGGCTGGATGCCAGCTTTCGCTGGCATGACAGCGGTTGTTAAGCTCGCGCTTGACCGGCCTGCATCTGCTCCACCGGGAACCCGGCTTGCGCGAATACGGCAGCGCGGGCTTTCATGATGCCGCGAATGGCGGCGGTGTCAGTGCGCAGGTCTTCCTTCCCGGCAAAGGTTTTACTTTCGGATTTACGCAGCAGCTCCAGCGTTTCATTCTGGCTCATGCCATCGGTGCAGTATTTAATGGCGCCGCACAATGTGCCGCAGGAAGCCATTGCAACCGCTACCGTTCCGGCGACAGCCGCTGCTGTCATCGTGGCAAGGCCGCTACCTTTGAACAATTCCTTGTTTTCTTTTGCGCTTAAAAGAGTTTTAGCAGCATCTAAAGTATTACCACCTGCTTTTACCGCTTCTGCATATGCAACGCTGGCGTGCTGATAGGTTTCCTCTAAAGCTTTACGAGCAGCTTCCGTAACGTTAATTTTAGACTTTAAAAAATCTGTTGCTACTTTCACTCCACTCGAAATGGAGTCAAGCGCCTTTACCGCCTGCTCAGGATAAAAAGCCGCGAACAGAACTGCGCCACCAGCCACACCCGCGCCAGCAGCTACCGCACCCCAGCTAATTCCGTGTTTTTCATCATGATCCATCGTTCAAGCCCTCAGCTTATGTATTTCCATAGGTAAAATAATACCTGACCTCATCCGCATAACCCACTGGTTTTTTGTTACGTTTTCATGACGTTGATAGGGGGATGGGGCGGATGTGGTTGGTCTGCTATAAAACTGATAATTCGGTGTTTTTTGGAATATGGATTGCTTCGCTGCGCTCGCAATGAC
>CAYPEF010000133.1:3725-5162 GCA_964409675.1 uncultured Rickettsiales bacterium
ACGGAAAATACTGTCATTGCGAGCGCAGCGAAGCAATCCAAGGCTCATCCGCAGTCAATTGCAAAGCGAGGGGTATAAATCCGTCCAAATGAGGTTGTTGGCTTCTATGAGAGCAATCTTTTTACTCCGGGAACCAGCTTTTAGCTGTTTTTCCCGCATAATGGCGTTGGTCATATCATCAAATAATTCAAAATAGACCAATAACTTGCAGTTATATTTCTTTGTAAACCCTTTTACCATCCCTTCTTTATGCTGCCAGATGCGCTGGATAAGGTTGGAGGTGACGCCGATATAGAGCGTACCGTTGCGTTTGCTGGCGAGGTTGTAAACAGCGGGCTGTTTCATAGAGCGTTCATGCCGTATTGAGGGCTGGATTGCTTCGGCTGCGCCTCGCAATGACGGAGAAAATTGTCATTGCGAGGCGCAGCCGAAGCAATCCAGATGAGGGCTATTTCTGCTCTTTCAGCTTATCCGCCACCGCTTTTTCGGGGTCTTGGGTGTCGAAGAACTTGGCGGGGTCGGTCTGGTAGACCTCGGCGACTTTGAGGGTGACTTCAGCAGGGGGGGACTGGCCTTCGCCGGCGATGATGAGTTCGCCGTATTCTTCAAATGCCTGTAGGTTCAGCTTGCCTTCCTTCTGGGCTTTCAGGAAGGGCTGGTACTGGCTGGGCTTGACGGCAGCGTAAAGCCAGAAGGGCTTGCCGCCTTCCAGCAGCCCGTAAATCAGCACGATTACGCGCGCGAGCAAATCCGGGTTCGGCGCGGCTGGGGTGGTGGCGTCTGGTTTTTCTGTCGTCATTCACGTTCCTGCATACTGCGCTTGAGCGCGGAAACTGCCTTATTATAACAACCGTAAACCGCCGCCCGGGTCAAGCCCGGGAAACGGTTTGGCGTGTTACAACTTTGTGAAATCTGCATTTTGCCCCGTATTTAAGCCGCGTTAAGCAGGTTTTTGACCACGTAGGGCAGGATGCCGCCGTTTTTGTAATATTCCAGCTCGTCCAGCGTGTCGATGCGGCAGAGCAGGGTGGTGGTTTCAGAGGAGCCGTCAGCGCGGGTGATAACCATCTGCACGTCCATGCGCGGCTTGATGCCGCCGGCAAGGCCGGTGATGGAGATGCGCTCGGAGCCGTCCAGCTTCAGCGTTTTTCGGGTCACGCCGTCCTTGAAGGTAAGCGGCAGCACGCCCATGCCAACCAGGTTGGAGCGGTGGATGCGCTCGAAGCTCTCGGCGATGACTGCCTGCACGCCGAGCAGCAGCGTGCCCTTGGCCGCCCAGTCGCGGCTGGAGCCGGTGCCGTATTCCTTGCCGGCGATGACGACCAGCTTCGTGCCTTCCACCTTGTAGCGCATGGCGGCGTCGTAGATGGAAATCTGCTCGCCGGTGGGGTCGTATTTGGTATAGCCGCCTTCCACGCCGTTCAGCATCTCGTTTTT
>CAYPEF010000134.1:0-5152 GCA_964409675.1 uncultured Rickettsiales bacterium
TTATAACGCCGGGGCGGCGATGGAGCCGATGAGTTCCTGCAGGGTTTTCATGTCGATAGGCTTGACCAGATGGTGGTTAAAGCCGGCTTCGCGCGAGCGCTGGCGGTGTTCGGACTGGCCCCAGCCGGTCTGGGCGATCAACACAGTGTGCTTCAGCGCATCCTTGGCGCGGATGGTTTTGCAGACTTCGTAGCCGTTCATGTTGGGCAGGCCAATATCGAGCAGTATCACGTCGGGGAGGATGGCGTCGGCCAGCGTGAGAGCTTGGTAACTATCGTGCGCCATGTGCACTTCGTGGCCGAACAGCTCGATCATCCAGCCGAGGGTTTTGGCGGAAGCCTCGTTATCATCCACCACCAGCACTTTCAGGCGTGCGGCGGGTGTTTCTACGGGCGGGGTTTCCGCCGCGGGGGCTTCCTCCTCGGTGTGCGCCACCGGCAGGGTGACAGTGAAGCTGCTGCCTTCGTTCAGGCCGCGGCTTTGGGCTTCAATGGTGCCGCCATGCATTTCCACCAGGCTTTTCACCAGCGTAAGGCCAATGCCGAGGCCGCCCTGTGCGCGCTCCAGCGAGCTGTCGACCTGCGAGAACATATCGAAAATATGCGTGAGCATGTCCGGCGGGATGCCGATGCCGTTATCGCTGACGGTGATGGTGACTTTGTCGCCCAGCAGCTCCGCCTCTACCGATATCTTGCCGCCGGGGTTGGTGTATTTGGCGGCGTTGTTGAGGATGTTTGAGAAGATTTGCGAGATGCGCGCCACGTCCGCTTCCAGCCAGATGGGCTGCTTGGGCAACTGGATATGCAGGTGGTGGTCGCGCTGGCGGAGCAGGGATTGCGCGGTTTCGGCGGCATGCTGGATGGCAGCGGCAAGCTGGATGCGCTCCTTGCGCAGTTCGATTTTGCCTTGGGTGATGCGCGAGACATCCATCAGATCGTCCACCAGGTGCACCATCTGCTTCAGCTGGCGCTCGATGGTGTCTTCGGCCTGCTGGCGCATGTTCGGATCATTGGAGAGTTTCATCACGTAGAGCGCGTTGCGGATGGGGGCGAGGGGGTTGCGCAGCTCGTGCGCGAGCATGGCGAGGAATTCGTCCTTGCGGCGGTCGGCTTCCTGGATGCGGTGCATGAGGATGGCGTTTTCCAGCGCCACGCTCGCATGCGAGACCAGCTCGGTGGCGAGTGCGATGGTGGATGGCGCGTAAGGGTTTTTCTGTTCCTTGCGCATCAGCACCAGGCAGCCGTTGGCCGGGCCGCGCATGCCAAACGGCAGGATGAGGGCGCAGCAGGATTGCGCCGGTTTTTCGCTGGCATAATCAAGGACGACCTGATGCCACGAGTCCGGCTGGATCAGGCCTCCCGGCAGGTTGGACACCAGCTTATTCTGGCCGCTGGCGACGGCTTCCCGCAAGGCTTTTTCCAGCTCGGCGGGCAGGGATGCGCTGAGCGTTTCCGAGTGCGCTTGCCCGGTGGAATTGAGATAGGCGCGGTAGATTTCCGTCTTTTGCGTTTCCGTGTCGATCAGCCAGACCAGGCTGGCGTCGGCGAGGTAGGGCAGCGGCAGCTGGGCGAGCGTGTGCATGATATCCTGCCGTTTTTGCGGGCGGGTGAGCAGCTCGCTGGCGGTAACGAGGAATTCCGACCGACGCGCCGATTCCTCCGCCGCCTTGCGCATGGCGTGCTCCTCAGCCTGAAGCGCGGCCTGCCGGCGCATCTGCGAGAGTTCGATGAACACGCGCACCTTGGCTTTCAGCACTTCCGGCACCACCGGCGTGGGGAGGTAGTCCACCGCGCCGCTGGCATAGCCTTGCGCCATGCGCATTTCATCGGTGAAGGCGGTGAGGAAAATGATTGGTGTATGGGCGGATTTGCGGCGCTGGCGGATGAGGGAGGCGGTTTCAAACCCGTCCATGCCTGGCATGTTCACGTCGAGCAGGATGACGGCGAAATCCTGGCGCAGCACCAGCTTCAGCGCTTCCTCCCCGGAGCGGGCGGTGACCATGTTCTGACCAAGCTCTTCTAAAATCACCTCATAGGCCAGCAGCTTCTCCGGCAGGTCGTCCACCACGAGGATATTGACCTTTTCGGCATCATGTGCCGCCGGCTCCGGCGCATGGTTCACGGCGGAGAGGCGAGCGGATGTTAGGAGGCCGCTCACGAAGCGTTCCTGCCTTCACGGTGCAGCCAGGCGCGCAGCACCGTGATCATCTGCTCGGTATCCACCGGTTTGGATAGGTAATCCCAGGCACCCGCCTCGATGCATTTCTCGCGGTCGCCCTTCATGGCCTTGGCGGTGACGGCGACGATGGGGAGGTTTTTCAGATGCGGGATCTTGCGGATTTCGCGCATGGTCTCCATGCCGTCCATTTCCGGCATCATGATGTCCATCAATACGATATCGATGTCCTTGTCGTCTTGCAGGATGGCGATGGCGTCGCGGCCATTGTCGGCGGAAGTAATGACCATGCTGTGCTCCTCCAGTACGCTGGAGAGGGCGAAGATGTTGCGCATGTCATCATCGACGATCAGCACTTTGCGGCCCGCCAGCGGCTTGTCCAACTGCTGCAAATCGAGCAGTTTCAGGCGCTGGTTCTCGGGCAGGTGGGCGACGCTTCGGTGCAGGTAGAAGGTGGTGAGGTCCAGCAGCCGCTCGGGCGAATGCGCCTGGCCGATCAGACAGGATTCATCGAGGCGCTGCCAGAGTTCCTCATCCACCGCGCCGTCTCCGTAGACGATGACCGGGATGCGCCGGATGACGGATTGCGCCTCGTCGTCGGGCGCGAGCAACGCGGGCAACATGGGCATGGAGGCGGGGCTTACGATCAGGCAGTCGATTTCGTGCTTGCGCATGAGGGTGGCGGCTTTTTTCTGGTCGGGGGCTTCGTAGAGGCTTAAGTGGCCGTCGTTGACGGCGTCGCGGATGGCGGCGCGCTCGGCGGCGTCGCGGCTGATGATCAGGATGTTTTTCTCGCGCTCGCCGTAATGCATGACGTTATCCAGCAGGGATTCCAGCACGTCGCCGCTTTCCAGCGGCTTGGGCGTGAACGCGTAAGCGGCGGAGGCGAGGGCGCGGTTGCGCGCGTCGTCGGTGGAAATCACGCAGACGGGGATATGGCGGGTGGAAGCATCGTTCTTCAGCCGCTCCAGCACGCGCCAGCCTTGCATGTCGAGCAGGTTGATGTCGAGCAGCACGGCGCTGGGCTTGTAGTCATGGGTGAGCGCCAGCGCTACCGCGCCGAGCGAAGTGACCAATCCTTTGAAGCCCTTGGCGCGCACCGTGTCCAGCATGAAGCGGGCGAAGCTGAGATCGTTCTCCACGATCAGGATGACTGTATCGTTCGGCTGGATGAAGTCGCGGTCGTCGCCGACTTCATTAATAAGATGTCCGATATCCGAATTATCAGATATTTCCGCCTTGTGCGTTTCAATAACGGGGAAGGGGAGCAGCTTGCCGTTCGGTTCCTGCCGTTCCGGCTGCGCCTCGCCACCGCCCAGTATTTTGCGCGTGCGCGGCTGCGAATAAACCACCGGCAGGTAGAGGGTGAAGGTGCTGCCGCGCCCGGGGGTGGAAACCAGCCGGATTTCACCGCCCAGCAACCTCGATAGCTCGCGGCTGATGGCAAGGCCAAGGCCCGTGCCGCCGTATTTGCGGCTGGTGGAGCCGTCGGCCTGCTGGAAGGCTTCAAAGATAATCATCTGCTTATCGGCGGCGATGCCGATGCCGGTGTCGGTGACCGAGAAGGCGAGCACTTCGGAGGCACGGTTCAGCTCCTCGTTATCCCCCGCCCAGCCGGACTGCGCCGGTTCCACGCTGAATGTGACCTGCCCGTGATGGGTGAATTTGAAGGCGTTGGAGAGTAGGTTCTTGATGATCTGTTGCAGGCGCTTGGTGTCGGTGAACATGGTGCGCGGCAGGGCAGAGGCGAAATGGATCAGGAAATCCACGTTCTTCGATTCCGCCACGTGCTTGAAGGTGCGCGCCACGTATCCGTGCAGATCGTCCAGCTGCAGCTCGCTGCTTTCCACCATCACGGTGCCGGACTCGATCTTGGAGAGGTCGAGGATGTCGTTGATCAGCATCAGCAGATCCTTGCCGGAGCTGTGAATGGTTTTGGCGTGCTCGGTCTGCTTGGGCGTCAGGTTGCCTTCGCCGTTTTTGGTGAGTTGGTCGGAGAGGATGAGCAGGGAGTTGAGCGGCGTGCGCAATTCGTGCGACATATTGGCGAGGAACTCGGATTTATACTTGGAGGTGAGCGCCAGCTGCTTGGCTTTTTCCTCCAGTTCCTGGCGGGCCTGCTCCACTTCCTGGTTTTTCAGTTCCACTTCCTGGTTCTGCTGGGCGAGCAGGTGGGCTTTTTCCTCCAGCTCGGCGTTGGTTTGCTGCAATTGTTCCTGCCGGGTCTGCAATTGCTGCGCGAGAGACTGCGACTGGGTGAGCAATGACTCGGTGCGCATGTTGGCCTCAATCGTGTTTAGCACGATGCCGATGGATTCGGTCAGCTGGTCGAGCAGCGCCTGGTGGGTGGGGTTGAAGCCGCCGAAGGAGGCGAGCTCCAGCACGCCCTTCACCTGCCCTTCGAAAATCAGCGGCAGCACCAAGACGCTCCTTGGTGAGGCTTCGCCGAGGCCCGAGGAGATGCGGATATAGCCTTCCGGCAAATTATCCAGCACGATTTTCTGCTTTTCCAGCGCGCACTGGCCGACCACGCCTTCACCTAAGCCGATCTGCTTGCCTAACTGGTCCTTGCCCTCGGAGGCGAAGCTTGCCAGCAGGGTAAGTTTTTTGGATTCTTCCTTGTTATCCAGCACGTAGAATTCTGCTTGCTGCGCCGAAACCACCGGGCAAAGCTCGGAGAGCACCATGCGCCCGACATTGGTCAGGTCACGCTGGCCCTGCAGCATGCGGCTGAACTTGGCGAGGTTGGTTTTCAGCCAGTCCTGCTCGGTGTTTTTCTGCGTAGTGTCACGTAAGTTACGAATCATTTCGTTGATATTGTCTTTCAGCACCGCCACTTCGCCCTGCGCATCGACGGTGATGGAGCGCGTTAGATCGCCCTTGGTGACGGCGGTCGCCACTTCGGCGATCGCGCGCACCTGCGTGGTGATTTTTGTTGTCATGAAAATAAATTAACATCTCTTGAAGGTTGTCCATC
>CAYPEF010000135.1:0-5054 GCA_964409675.1 uncultured Rickettsiales bacterium
ATTCGCCCTTCTATGTGTACGCATACGCCTTCGGCGACTGCCTGGTGAATTCGCTCTACGCCGTCTATGGGCAGGAAGCCGCCAAGGGCAGGAGAGCCGAGTTCGAAAAGAAATATATCGCCATGCTCGAAGCCGGCGGCACGCTCCGCCACAAGGAACTCCTCGCTCCCTTCGGGCTTGACGCCAGCAAGCCGGACTTCTGGCAGAAAGGGCTGGGGATATTGTCCGGGTTTATTGATGAGTTGGAATAATTAAGCTAGTTAATATAACGATTTTCCCAGTGCTGCATCGACAGCTTCATGTACAATATTTATTAAACGCCTTGCTACTTCGTGCATGGCTTTTGAATCAACGTCATTACCTATGCATGCTCCCATTTGTTTGGAAAATTTTTTAATGGCTTTTACTATATTGTGCTGCTCAGGAAAAATTTCATCAAAACTAATATAGCCTTCTTTTTCTTCATTTGCAATTTTGTTAATTTTTTTGTCTATTTTTATATTATCATCAGCAAAGCGTGTTTCTAAACTTTTAGTTATTAATTCTTTAATGGCTTCTTCTATATTGGTCTCCTCACCTGGATAAGCAGAACTTTTTAAAGTAACATATTGTCCATGACACGTAGATTGAAGTTTTAAAGAAACCCCATCTGCTATTTTAAAATCTCTTAGTTTTTTTCTTAGATTGACTTCAACAGTACTGAATTTAGATCGGTCTATAACTATAGGCTCTTTTTTCATAACATATACCATATTGAAAATTATTTACTATTTATAATTAGATATACAAGTACATGTCAACTACATGTCAACATATATTTCTATTCGTTAACTAAACTATGCTTGTGCTTTCAAGGTTATTTCGACTAAAAAAGCAGCAATTTTTGTATGATTAGCAGTAATGGTTTTTGTTATGCCCCTATCCATCCGCACCGAAACCGATTCCTTCGGCCCCATCGATGTTCCTGCCGATAAATACTGGGGCGCGCAGACGCAGCGCAGTCTGCAGAATTTCAAAATCGGCGGCGAGACGATGCCCCGGCCTCTGATCCATGCCTTCGGCATCCTCAAGCTGGCGGCGGCGCGGGTGAATATGCAGCTTGGCGTGCTGGATAAGGCCACCGGCGAGAAAATCGTGCAGGCGGCGCAGGAAGTGGCGGATGGAAAGTGGGACGATCATTTCCCGCTGGTCGTCTGGCAGACCGGTTCGGGCACGCAGACGAACATGAACGTGAACGAGGTCATCTCCAACCGCGCCATTGAGCTGGCGGGCGGGCAGATGGGCAGCAAGAAGCCGGTGCACCCGAACGACCATGGGAACATGGGCCAGTCCTCCAATGATTCCTTCCCCACTGCTATGCATATTGCAACGGCTGCGGAAATTTCGCAGCGCCTGCTTCCTGCCATCACCCATTTGCGCGAGGCGCTGGTGGCGAAGGTGAAAGAATTCAACGACATCATCAAAATAGGCCGCACCCATTTGCAGGATGCCACGCCGCTGACGCTCGGGCAGGAACTTGCCGGCTAAGTCGCACAACTGGACAACTTCATCATGGCGCTGGGCCGCGACCAGGCCATGCAGGCGGTACTGGAGCTGGCGCAGGGCGGCACGGCGGTCGGCACCGGCCTGAATGCCAAAAAAGGCTTTGCCGAAGGCTTTGCGGCGGAGGTGAGCAAAATCACCGGACTGCCGTTCCATTCAGGGCCCAATAAATTCGCGCTTCTGGCAGCACATGACGGGCTGGTGATCATCCACGGCCTACTCAATGGCCTCGCCTGCGCATTGATGAAAATCGCCAATGACATCCGCCTGCTCGGCTCCGGCCCACGCTGCGGGCTGGGCGAGCTGTCCTTGCCGGAGAATGAGCCGGGTTCATCCATCATGCCGGGCAAGGTGAACCCCACCCAGTCGGAAGCCATGACGATGGTCTGCGCGCAGGTGATGGGCAACCAGACGGCAGTAAGCGTGGCCGGATCCAACGGGCATTTCGAGCTGAACGTGTTCAAGCCGGTGATTATCTATAACGTGCTGCAATCCATTCGCCTGCTGGCCGACGCCTGCGTGAGCTTCACTGATAATTGCGTGGTGGGGATTGAGGCCAACCGCGAGCGCATTGAAAAGCTGATGCATGAATCGCTGATGCTGGTGACGGCGCTCAACCCGCATATCGGCTATGACAACGCCGCCAAGATCGCCAAGAAAGCGCATAAGGAGGGCACTTCGCTGCTGGAAGCGGGCATGGCGCTTGGGTTGCTGAACGCGCAGCAATTCAAGGAATGGGTGAAGCCGGAAGATATGATCGGCCCGAAGGCATAGCAGCAATGCTGCCCTTCCTGACATAGTGTCATAGTAAAGATAAGTAATTAATTTTCTTAAATCTACAGTGCTGCACATGCGTAGATAATAGCCTTGCATTCCCTCTAATTTTTGGCATGCTGACGCCAATTTTCCATACGAGGGTTGGCATGCGTTACGCAGAAACAGAAGTAAAAAATCACAAAGACTTTTTCCCGCGCCGCCGGCTGCCGACGCAGGTGCAGTTCGCGTTGATTTTTACCTGCTTCTTCTCGCTGATCATGCTGATTTACCATGTCACCAGCACATCATTCGGCTTTTTCTTCCTTGCACTGCTTCTGGTGTTATGCATCGCCGGCACCGTTACTTTCTCGGTGCAGCGCAGCCGTGATTTAATGCTGGCCACAGAATTTCAGAATGCCATTTTCACTTCGGCGCTAGGGGTGGAGAGCATTTTTTACCTCATCCTGCGCAAAGACGGCACCATTACTTATATCGACGAAGGGCTAAAGCACATTTTCCCGCTCTTCTCGCGCCTGCATTACCGCACACTGGCAAGTTTTCTGGAAATGGGTCGCGTTTCCAAGGAAGACTCCGAGCAGATATTCGCCGCGATTGAAAAAGACGAGCCGCAGAAAGTCATCATCACCATCCGTGACGGCGAGGGCGATGCACGAACTATCGTCATAACCACCGACAGAATCAGCCGCCCAAGCCATTTCATCCTTATCCGCGCCCGCGATTACGTGGCAAAGCGCACTGAAGCCGCCAGCCAGGCGGAACCATCTTCACAGAGCGCCTCCACGCTGGCGCAGAAACTTTATGACCAGCTCCCGTTCGGCTTCGTGCTGGCAAATGCGGACGGCAAGATTGTTTATGCCAATTTCACCCTTGAGCATTGGCTGGGCCTGGGCCGAGGACAATTGCCCGAACATCAGGTTGCGCTGCATGATATTATTCTCCCGGCCACTGAAAAAAGTGGCGGCGCTGCGCAGGGCAATGCAAAGCTTTCGGATGTGCGCCTGCTGCATTCCGCAGGCCATAGCGTAGATGTAACCATGCTGCAGGAAGCGGAGTATGATGCGCAAGGCAAGGTCGCAGGATACGCGATGGTGTTTTACCCGCGTCAGCCGATTGCAGCGTACCCGGCGACCGGTGCCAATGACAATGCATCGAGCGATGATTGCTGGCAGCTTATTAGCGCCTCGCCGATTCCCACCGTGCATATGCGCGATGACGGGAAAATTCTCTCGGTCAATGCCGCGTTCCATGCGCTTACGCATAACACGCTGGCTAACGGCATCCCTGAAACGCTGCTCGATCTGGTCAGCCCGGAAAAGCGCGCTGAAACGCAGGCACTGTTCGCCCGCATTATCGCCGGGGAAGCCCTTCCGCTGCCGCAGCTAATCGAACTCGGCCTGCCGGGCGGCCAGCAGGTGACTATCTCCATGTATGTCAGCCGCATCGGCGGGCTGGCCATGAATGGCAGCGAAGGGCATGATTTTATTCTCTACCTGATCGACGTCACTGAGCAGAAAAACCTGGAGCTGCGTTTCTCGCACTCGCAGAAGATGCAGGCGGTCGGCCAGCTGGCGGGCGGCGTGGCGCATGATTTCAATAACCTGCTTACCGCCATGATCGGCTTCTGCGATCTGCTGCTGATGCGCCATCCGGCGGGCGATCAATCATTTGCCGATATCATGCAGATCAAGCAGAACGCCAACCGCGCCGCCAACCTGGTGCGCCAGCTGCTGGCCTTCTCCCGCCGCCAGACTTTGCAGCCGAAGACGCTCGATATCACCGATGTGCTGGCCGAGCTTTCCAACCTGGTGCGCCGGCTCATTGGTGAGAATATTGAGCTGAAAATGATCCATGGCCGCGATGTCGGCATGGTGAAAGCCGACCAGGGCCAGCTGGAGCAGGTGATCATCAACCTCGCCGTCAATGCGCGCGACGCCATGAGCAAGGGCGGGGTGCTGACCATCCAGACCTCCGCCGCCGTCATAAGCTCGCGCCACAGCCTGCCGGCAGACCTGATCGCACCCGCCGAAGAAGATAATATCATACCGCCGGGCAATTACGTGCTGGTGGAAGTGTCCGATACTGGCTGCGGCATTCCGAAGGAAATCATCCAGAAAATCTTTGAGCCGTTCTTCTCCACCAAGGAAGTGGGCTCCGGCACCGGCCTCGGGCTTTCCACAGTGTACGGCATCATCAAGCAGACCGGCGGGTATGTGTATGTCTCCAGCCGGGAAGGGAAGGGGACGACGTTCTATATCTACTTCCCCAGCCACCAATCCAAGGGCATCGCCCCGGCGGCGGAGAGCGAAGCGGTGGAGAAAATCGCCGCCGATCTCACCGGGCGCGGCACCATACTGCTGGTGGAGGATGAGACGCCGGTGCGTATTTTCTCCGCCCGGGCGCTGCGCAATAAAGGCTACACGGTGCTGGAAGCCGACTGCGCGGAAACGGCGCTGGAAATCATGAACACCCAAGGCAGCGAGGTGGAGCTGATCATCACCGACGTCATCATGCCCGGCATGAACGGTCCGACGATGGTGGAGAAAATTAACGAGCAGTACCCGAACATCAAGGTGATCTTCATCTCCGGCTACGCGGAGGACGTGTTCATGCATTCCTACGGTAGCGAACGCAGCTTCAACTTCCTCGCCAAGCCGTTTACGCTGAAACAGCTGGCCGGGAAGGTGAAGGAAGTGGCAAGCGGGAAGTAAGGAAACGAGGAGTGCCCTCATGCCTGC
>CAYPEF010000136.1:0-4903 GCA_964409675.1 uncultured Rickettsiales bacterium
GGGGCTGATGAGAAAGCATTAGCCTATTGTCATACCGCCGCATGGCGGTATCCGGATGCCCGGTGCCCGGACCTTGCCATGCGGCGGGGTGATAAAGAGGTTTATGTATTTGAATATAATATAAAATTTTAAGTTTATGCTCCGTTTACGGGCATTTAACCTTTGCGCGGTACACTAAGCGTATCGTTTAACAGCCGGAAAGTCGCCTTGTGCAGGATAGCTCTTACCTTGAACGCCGTATCACGTTGCGGCTGGTTGCGTACTGGGAGAGGCTACGCGACGGGCGGGAGATGCCCACTGAGAACGATATCAATCCCGACGATATCGACGATCTGTGGGATCATTGCTTCATGATCCATGTGGCTGACTTAAAGAAGTCCGATTATAATTACATCTATCTCGGCGATGCGATTATCGAGGCGTATCAGGGCAAATTGTCGGATGACGACAGCGCAAGCGTGGTTTCCCTGAACGCGGGCAAGCTCGCGCAGAGTTACGGGCGGGTGATTTCCGAATGCAGGCCGGTGATCGAGGAGGGGGAATTCATCAACCTCGTCGGCGATACGGTGAAATACCGCCAGTGCCTGCTGCCGCTGGGCGTGGACGGGCGGGTGGATGCTGTGTTCGGCGGCATGCGCTATAAAGTGTTTCCAAGGCAGGCGTAAGCGATGCAGCTCGGCAAAATCCATATTCCATTGCTGTTTGCAGACCAGCGGCAGATCAGTCAGAAGGAGTACGCCGCCAAGACTGGCGAGGAGCGGCGCTATGCGTATCAGCTGCTGGCCTACTGGAATGAGCACCGTCGTGAGCGTGATATGCCGGTGGAGGACGATATCGATCCTGACCATGCCGTGCTGGCGGAAGCCTGGCCCGATTGCTTCGTAGTGCAGGTTCGGGATTTTGAGAAAGCCGAATTCAATTACACTTATCTGGGGCCGAATCTGGTGCGCGCCTTTACCGAGGAGCTGGCATCGGAGGAAAAGAGCGGCATCGCGGGACCCAGCGCCGCGAAGCTGATGCATTATTATGAAAGCATCCAGCACACGCGCTACCCCTTGATTTCTGAGGGGGAATTCACGAATCAGCGCGGTGTGCGCATTAAATACCGCCAGGCGCTCTATCCGTTTGGCAAGCAATCGGTCGAGAGCATCCTCGGCCACTTGAGCTGGCAGATCGCAGACGCCTGAAAAGGCGAGGGATTTTTTCTGCATTTTTGCGTTGACTTACGCGCGCGGCTTGACTAATTTCCTGCCTCCGAATGTACCATGCATTAAAGTCAGGAATTTATGTCTACCTATAGCGCCAAACCGGCGGAAGTTCAGAAAAAATGGTGGGTTATCGATGCCGAGGGCGTCGTTGTGGGCCGCCTTGCCACCACCATCGCCATGATGCTGCGCGGCAAGCATAAGCCGACCTACACCCCGCATATCGATACCGGCGACCATATTGTCGTGATCAACGCCGACAAGGTGAAGTTTACCGGCAAAAAGCTGAAAAACAAGGTTTATCACTGGCATACCGGCCATCCGGGCGGTATCAAGGAGCGCACCGCCGAGTTTATCCTGGAAAGCCGCTACCCCGAGCGCGTGCTGGAAAAGGCTGTTGAGCGCATGCTGCCCAAGGAAAGCCCGCTGGCGCGCGACCAGTTCCGCAAGCTCCATATTTACGCCGGAGCCGAGCATCCGCATACCGCGCAGCAGCCCGAGACGTTCGATTTCGCGGCGCAGAACCCGAAGAACAAGAGAGGTTAATCCCGTGGCGAAAGCAGAAAAAAGCGATACCATCGTCGTCAAGGCCGCAAAAGAAAAAGCTAAAGGTCCTAAGGAGCTCGTGTGCTACGGCACCGGACGCCGCAAGACCTCCGTCGCCCGCGTGTGGGTGAAGCGCGGCCACGGCAAGATCACCGTCAACGGCAAGGAGCTGAGCGAGTATTTCGCCCGTCCCGTGCTGCGCATGATCATCAACCAGCCCTTCGCGGCGCTGGACCGCCTGAGCGGGTTCGACGTCAATTGCACCGTCATGGGCGGCGGCCTCTCCGGCCAGGCCGGCGCGGTGCGCTTAGGCATCAGCCGCGCGCTGGATGAATATGACAGCGACTTCCACCGCACGCTGCGCCAAGGCGGCTTCCTTACCCGCGACAGCCGCGTGGTGGAGCGTAAAAAATATGGCCGCAAGAAGGCGCGCCGCAGCTTCCAGTTCTCCAAGCGCTAAGCGTACGGAAATGCAGAGACTGCAAAAGGCGCTCCTTCGGGAGCGCCTTTTTTATTCCGTCACCCCGGCGCAGGCCGGGGACTATGCCTATCCTCCGGATAGAATGAAAAGAGTGGCGCTGCCGGCGTTTTTATCGCAATTCATTGCCGAAACTTGGCATGGGTCCCGGCCTGCGCCGGGACGACGAAGTGGTGTGAGGATGAACGATGCACCAGCCTCATTTCCGTGGAAGAGAAGGGCAAGGAGCAGTGACATTCGGGAGTGCGGGATATGCAGCCTTGCGTAGCGGCACAAACCATGCATAAAGGATGATATGAGTATGACGACAAAGCAGATCAACATCGCCATCATCGGCGCCAGCGGCTATACGGGGGCGGAACTGATCCGGCTGCTGTTGCAGCATCCTTACGCGCGCATTGCCGCCATTACGGGCGATTCGCAGGCGGGGAAGGCGATGGCGGAGGTGTATCCGCACCTGGCATTTGCGCCGCTGCCGCCGCTGGTACGGCTGGAGGAGGTGGATTTCACCGCTATCGATACCGCGTTCTGCTGCCTGCCGCACGGCACCACGCAAAGCGTGGTCAGCAGCTTGCCGGAGCATGTGAAGGTGATCGACCTTTCCGCTGATTTCCGGCTGCATAACCTAGAGACCTATGCGCAGTGGTATAATCATGCGCACCAGGCGCCCGAGTTGCAGAAGCAGGCGGTGTATGGGCTCAGCGAGTGGATGCGCGATGCGATTAGCAGCGCACGGCTGGTAGCGTGCCCCGGCTGCTATCCTACCTCGGTGCAGCTGCCGCTGATTCCGCTGCTGCAGGCGGGGGTGATTGCATTATCGCCGATTATCATCGATGCGAAATCCGGTATTACCGGAGCCGGGCGCAGCGCCAAGCAGGGGAATCTGTTTGCCGAGATCGACGGTGGTATCAGCGCCTACAGCATCGGTGCGCACCGCCATGCGCCGGAGATCGAGCAGGGACTGAGTCAGGCAGCTGACGCGCCGGTGACTGTCTCGTTTACGCCGCATCTGATGCCGATGAACCGGGGGATTCTTTCCACCATCTATGCGCGGCTGGCGCCGGGCAGGCAGTTGGAGGAAGCGCGCGCGATTCTGGAAGGGGCGTACAAGCAGGAGCCGTTCGTGCATGTGCTGCCGGCGGGGAAAGCGCCCTCTACCCACAGCGTGCGCGGCACCAACCATTGCGCCATCGGCCTGTTCGCCGACCGGGTGGAAGGTGGCATTATCCTGGTGTCGGTGATCGACAATCTGGTCAAGGGCGCATCCGGGCAGGCGGTGCAGAATTTCAACCTGATGCATGGGCTGGACGAGCAAGCGGGCTTGCAATCGAGCGCCATGTTCCCATAATCATCCCATGCAGCCGATTATTCTTCCTTACCAAGGCGAATTCAGCGCCGAGCTCGTGTCCCCCCACATCGCGGAGAATGCGTATATCGCGCCCGGGGCGGCGGTGGTAGGCGATGTGGTGATTGGCGCGGAATCGACGATCTGGTTTGCTTGCGTGGTGCGGGGGGATGTGAACTCCATCCGCATCGGAGAGCGCACTAATGTGCAGGACGGTACCGTCATCCACGTGACGCGCCGCACCGGGCCGACGGTGATCGGCAATGACGTGACCATCGGCCATAGCGCGCTGTTGCATGCCTGCACGCTGGAGGATGCCTGTTTTATCGGCATGCGCGCGACCGTGATGGATGGGGCGGTGGTGGAATCCGGGGCGATGGTGGCGGCGGGGGCGCTGGTGACGCCGGGCAAGCGGGTGCTGAAAGGCCAGCTCTGGGCCGGCAGCCCGGCCAAGCATTTCCGGGATTTAAGCGCCGAAGAAATCGAATTTTTTAAAGAATCCGCCGATAATTATGTGCGTTCGGGGCGGGAATATCTGGCGCTAAGGGCGCTGTAACCGTCATAAAAGCTTCACACTAAGATTGGCTGTTTTCCTGTACTATCAGTAGGATGAGACAGGACTATGGCCGCTAAAATCACCGATAAAATCACCGATGCCGTCAGCGACGTGGCGGAAGATATCGGCTACAAAACCAGCCGCCTCGGGGCGATGGCGCTGGGGAAGGCGACTGCGCCGCTGGTAGGCGAATTTGTAGGCTGGTCACTGGCAACGGTAATCGGACTTGCCACCGGCTTTGCCAGCGGTGTATTGGATGCTGGTTTGGTATCAATTGCGGTGATTGCTACCTTTACTGCTTTGAGCGCTGCAGTAAGTCAGAGCGATCATTTGCACCGCCGAAAATTATTACTGAATGAATACCGTGAGGAAATCGGTGCGGCGGTAGGTAAAGCGCCAAAAGATGTCACGGAAGCTGATATGCATCGGCTTGCCGAAGGAGATGTGAAGGCAGGAATTATCGCAAATCCCGCTTTGAAGGAAAGCTTGGCTCATAGCGCCAATGAGCGCAATCTGGGGGTTGTTTTGTCCTCGGTTGCAAGCGTAGGGTCCTTTTTCCTGGTCAATTATTTTATGGCTGGGCATGAAAATCCACTTGAAAAGGCTTTCAAGGCGCCCGGCGTTGTTGCCGGCTTGAACGTGGTAGCCCAGCATGCCGGTGAAATTGCAATGCATGCGCTGGCAGGCATGGCCGCCTATTTCGCGATCAAAGAGCCGTTGCACATTATCTCCACCAAGGTGCTTGGCTTGTCGAAGGAGACGGTGCAGGAGCG
>CAYPEF010000137.1:0-4845 GCA_964409675.1 uncultured Rickettsiales bacterium
TGCGGAAGCGGAAGACCCGCTGTTCATCCTCTACACCTCCGGCTCCACCGGCAAGCCGAAGGGTATATTGCATACCACAGCCGGGTATATGGTGTGGGCGGGTTTCACCTTCAAAACCGTGTTCGATTACCGTGAAAAAGAAATCTTCTGGTGCACCGCCGATGTCGGCTGGGTCACCGGGCATACCTATACCGTCTATGGACCACTTCTGAACGGTGCAACTACCCTTATGTTCGAAGGCGTGCCGAACTACCCGGACCATGCCCGCTTCTGGCAAGCCATCGACAAGCACAAGGTCAATATCTTCTACACCGCCCCCACCGCCATCCGCGCCCTGATGCGCGAAGGCGATGAGCTGGTGAAGCGCACCTCCCGCGCGTCTTTGCGCCTGCTCGGCTCCGTCGGCGAGCCGATCAACCCGGAAGCCTGGATGGCAAACCGAAACCGGCGGCCACATGATCACCTCCTTCCCCGGCGCGACCGATTTAAAACCCGGATCCGCCGCCATGCCCTTCTTCGGCGTGAAACCGGAAATCATCGATGCCCCGGGCAGCACATTGGAAGGCGCTTGCGAAGGGCTGCTCTGCATCGCCGATTCCTGGCCCGGCCAGGCGCGCAGCATCTACGGCGACCACGCCCGCTTCGAGCAAACCTATTTTTCGCATTACCCCGGCAAGTATTTCACCGGCGACGGCGCAAAGCGCGACGCGGATGGTTATTACTGGATCACCGGGCGCGTCGATGATGTGCTGAACATCTCCGGCCACCGCCTCGGCACCGCCGAGCTGGAATCGGCGCTGGTTGCGCACGCCAGTGTCGCGGAAGCGGCAGTGGTCGGTTTCCCGCACGACATCAAAGGGCAGGGGATCTACGTCTATGTCACCCTCATCAGCGGCATCGAGCCAAGCGACAAGCTGGAGAAGGAATTAAAGGCATGGGTGCGCAAGACCATCAGCCCCATCGCCACGCCGGATATCATCCACTTTACTCCCGCATTGCCGAAGACTCGTTCCGGAAAAATCATGCGCCGCATCCTGCGCAAGATCGCCGAGCAGGAATATGGCAGCCTCGGTGATGTCAGCACGCTCACCAACCCCGAAATTGTGGACGCGCTGGTCGCCCAGCGCAAGAGCGGCGCATGATGCAGGCGCAACTCCCCATCCTGAACAAAAAGGGATTGCACGCCCGTGCCGCCGCCAAATTCGTAAAAACCGCCGGTGCCTATGACGCCAAGGTGCGCGTACGCAAGCAGGGCGCTTTCGGCGAAGAAGCGGCGGAAGTGGCGGCCACCTCTATTCTCGGGCTGATGATGCTGGGGGCCGACAAAGGCTCCATGCTGGAACTGGTGGCTGAAGGTGCGCAGGCCGTAGAAGTTTTGGCAGCCTTACGCGAATTGCTGGAAGGTAAATTTGGCGAGGAATAACTTCCCCTCTCCCTAGAGGCGGAGGGAGAAAAAAGCACTATTACGCGCTGCGGCTGACCAAAAACACGCCGATAATGATCACAAGAATCCCGCAAATGCGCATCGGCGAAAGATTCTCTCCGAACAGGTAATACCCCGATACGGCGGTAATCACATATCCTAAACTCAGCATCGGCTGCGCGACGCTCACTTCCATGCGCGAGAGCACCGCCAGCCAGATGATCATCCCCACCGCGTAACCGCATGTGCCGAGAACAATAAATGGGCTGGTAATCAGCTGAATCGCCAGATTCCAGGCGTTCGCCACGCTGAACTGCACGCTACCCAGCCGGTTCATGCCCGATTTCAGCAGCAATTGCGCCGCCGATCCCACCAGGATCGCCGCCACAATAAGCAAAAACGAATGCATGCCGATGTCTTTATTCATGTGGCTGTCATACGCAATCTGTCTATTCCCCGCCAGCATTATTATGCCTAAATCCTCTGCAATTGGCAATCCTATTGACATTAAAGCTTTTTTAGTGAATGTAAGCGACGAAAGGATAGCCAGTATGCTGCTAGTCATCGACGCCGGGAACACCAATATCGTCTTCGCTCTTTACGAAGGCGAAACCATGCGCGGCCAGTGGCGCATCAGCACCGACGCGCGCCGCACTGCAGACGAATACGCCATCTGGCTGCTGCAGCTGATACGCTTGAGCGGCATCGCCCCCGAGCGTATCACCGGCGCCATTGCCGCCTCCGTGGTGCCGGACGCGGTGTTTGACCTCAAACTCCTCTGCCGCCGCTACTTCAACACCGAGTTGATGCTGTTGGGCGATGAAAGCGTTTCCTCCGGCATCAGGGTACAGTTGGATTCCCCCGAAGAAGTCGGCGCGGACCGGCTGGTGAATGCCTATGCCGCATGGAAAAAATATGGCGCGCCGCTTATCATCATCGACTTCGGCACCGCCACCACCTTCGACGTGGTCAGCGAAGCGGGGGAATATATCGGCGGCGCGATTGCGCCGGGGGTGAATCTCTCGCTGGACGCGCTCACGCGGGCGGCGGCGAAACTGCCGGACATCACCATCTCGCGCCCCGCGCATGCCATTGGGAGGAATACGATTTCTGCCATGCAGTCCGGCATTTATTACGGCTATATCGGCCTGATCGAGGGTATCGTCGCGCGCATCCGCTCGGAGCTGGGGCAGGAGGCGAAAGTCATTGCCACCGGGGGGCTGGCTGCGCTATATGCTGAGAGCACGCCGGTGATTGAGCGCCTGGAGCCGGACCTGACGATATGGGGCCTGAAAGAAATTTTCCACCTGAACAAGAAGAATAACCCAACCCCATGAGCTTTGACTTTTCCAAATACCGCGACAAGCTGTTGTTCGTGCCGCTCGGCGGCTCGAACGAAATCGGCATGAATTTGAACCTGTACACCATCCACGGCAAATGGCTGATGGTAGATTGCGGCATCGGCTTCGCCAGCGATTATCTGCCCGGCGTGGAAGTGATCGTCCCGGACATCGAATTCATCGCCCAGCGCAAAGCCGATTTGCTCGGCCTCGTCCTCACCCATGCGCATGAAGACCATCTCGGCGCGGTGCCCTATCTCTGGCGCGAGCTGGAATGCCCCATCTATGCCACGCCCTTCACGGCGGCGCTGTTGCGTCACAAATTCGCCGAAATGGGCCCCGGCAAAAAACCCACTATTCATGAAGTGCGCCCCGGCACGGCGAAATTCGACCTCGGCCCGTTCGCGCTCGACATGATCGGCATCACCCACTCCATCCCGGAAATGCAGGCCATCGCCATCAAGACCGACGCCGGCACCATCATGCACACCGGCGACTGGAAGTTTGATGAACAGCCGCTGGTCGGCGAAGTCTCCGATTATAATAAGCTGCAAGCTTACGGCGATTCCGGCATCCTCGCCATGGTCTGCGATTCCACCAACGTGTTCGTGGAAGGCGAATCCGGCTCGGAAGAAGAGGTGCGCGAGCATCTGAGCAATCTTATTGGCCGCTGCAAGCAGCGCGTCGTCGTCTCCACCTTCGCCTCCAATGTGGCGCGCCTGAAAACCATCATAGAAGCCGCACATGCTTCGGGCCGCGTGGTGGCGCTTGCGGGCCGCTCGATGTGGCGCATGGTGGAAACCGCGCATGAAGCGGGCTATCTGCTCCGCGAAACCGAGTTCGTCAGCGACCGCGAGATCATGAACCTGCCCCGCCAGGACGCGCTGATCCTCTGCACCGGCTGCCAGGGCGAACCCCGGGCCGCACTCACCCGCATCGCGCGCGACGAGCACCAGTCCATCCGCCTCTCGCCCGGCGACACGGTAATCTATTCCTCCCGCAAAATCCCCGGCAACGAAATGGCCATCAACTGGACGGTTAACCAGCTGGTGCGCAAGGGCATCGAAGTTATTACCGACCGTGATTTTTATATCCACGTCTCCGGCCATCCGGGTCGTGCCGAACTGCAGCGCATGTATTCGCTGGTGCGCCCGAAAATCGCTATCCCCACCCACGGCGAAGCGCGCCATCTGCACGAGCATGCCAAGCTCGCCAAGAAACTCGGCGTGCATGAAGCGGTGGAAGCCTATAACGGCGCGGTGGTGCTGCTGGAGAAGGGCGAAGCGGGCGTTATTGGTAAAGTACAGTCCGGCTACGTGGCGGTGGATGGCGCATCATTGATCCCGGTGGACGGCTCCGTCCTCAAAAACCGCCGGCGGTTACGCGACGATGGCTGCGCGCTGGTTTCCTTCGCGCTCGACGGCAGTGGCGAGCTTTGCTCCGGCGTGCGCCTCTCCACCCCCGGCCTGCTCGACCCCAAGGAAGACGCGGAACTCATCGAGCAGATCGAAGGCGAAATCGCCTCCGCCATCAACACGCTTAAATCCCGAAACACCGATGATTACGTGCAGGAAATGGTAAAAGCCGCCACCCGCAAAATCCTCAAGCGCGAGCTGGATAAGAAACCCATCGTGGAAATCCACGTGGTGCGGGTGTAGCGCGTGCATTTCCTCGCCATCACCAGCCTCACCGCCGGTGTGCTGGCGTTCATCTTCATCATCCTCTCCTTCCTCGTCATCCGCCAGCGCTGGAAGCACGGGGTGAAGCTGCTCGATAACGGCATCACCGATTTGCAGCGCACCATCCGCGCCCACGCCAATTTCGCTGAGAACGCGCCGCTTACGCTCATCCTGCTACTGCTCGCCGAACTTGCTCGCATGCCTGCGCTGCTGCTGATACTGCTGGCCGCTGGATTCGTGCTGGGACGCATCGTCCACGCCTATAGTCTGATCGCTGCCGAGCCTAAGCAAACCGGATACCCCTATATCCGCACCATCGGCATGCTGCTCACTTTCATCCCGCAAGGCCTGCTGGCGGCTTACCTGATCTATGTGGCCATCGCCTATCTCATCACCACCTGAT
>CAYPEF010000138.1:0-4816 GCA_964409675.1 uncultured Rickettsiales bacterium
CTGCTCCCGAACCAGCACCGGCCCCAGCGCCAGAACCGGCACCCGCGCCAGCTCCTGAGCCGGCTCCGGCACCTGCACCGGAACCCGCCCCGGCACCGGCTCCCGAACCTGCACCAGCTCCGGCACCTGAACCCGCGCCAGCTCCTGCACCCGAGCCTACGCCTGCTCCCGAACCAGCACCGGCCCCAGCGCCAGAACCGGCACCCGCGCCAGCTCCAGAACCAGCACCGGCACCTGAGCCTGCACCGTCCCCATCCCCTGCGCCCAGCCCCGCGCCCGTCAGCGGATTCACGTTACCCTCCGGCGCGCAGAACGGCCTGGCCGAGGAATTCCAGTTCAACCGCTATTTTATGTCTGAGCGCGACGAAGCCTTCCCGCTGGAGCGCGGCCTCACCTACCAACGCGGCTATGAAATCAACCGCGCTACCGCGCTCGACAACCTCCGCCTGACCGGCGGAGGCGCGGCTCCGGTGAATGTCGGCGCGAACGCAGCGGCAGCCGGCACCAGCCTCGGCGCGCTATCGCCCTCCGCCGGCGGCAATCTCGGCGACCTCTCCCCGTCCGCGGGCGGCCTGCCGATGAACAACAGCACCACCTGCGTCAACGCCTATCTCGACAGCGAGTGGAACGTCCCCGCCGCACAACGCAACTGCGTGGTTGAGCAAACCAACGGACAGCAGTAGTATTATCTAGGTAGCCCTCCTTTTTATCCCCTCTCCCCTTGCGGGAGAGGGCTAGGGAGGGGGGCTTCTTATATAAAAAGAATCCCCTCTCCAAGAAATGCTTAGCGTAAACGCCAAGCATTTCTATTCTCTCCCACGAGGGGAGAGGAAAAACACATTAGCCAAACAACATGCCTAACCCCCACCTCATCCTCGGCATCAGCGGCGCGTCCGGCGCGATCTACGGCATTCGCCTGCTGGAAGCCCTGCGCGACTTAAACGTGCACACCCACCTCATCATCAGCAAAAGCGCCCAGCTCACCATTACCGCCGAAACCGATTATACCCTACCGCAGGTACAGGCGCTCGCCAGCAGCGTGCACCCGGCGGCTGATCTCTCCGCCTGCATCAGCAGCGGCTCCTACCCGGTGCTCGGCATGGTAATTGCTCCCTGCTCGATGCGCTCTTTGGGCGAAATCGCCAGCGGCGTCACCACCACCCTCCTCACCCGCGCCGCCGACGTGACGCTGAAAGAACGCCGCCGCCTGGTGCTGCTGCCGCGCGAGACGCCGCTGCATCTCGGACACTTGCGCAACATGGCATCCGTTACGGAAATGGGTGCAATCATTGCCCCGCCGGTGCCGGCCTTCTACACAAGGCCCAAAACGCTCGATGACATCGTCAATCAAACCGTTGGCCGCACGCTGGATTTATTCGGCCTGCAAAACACGCTGGCCACCCGCTGGGAAGGTATGAAAGCGGCCTGCGCTGCGCCGCAATAAAACTGTATATTTTTCACGAGAAATCTGCTAATATTCCACCGTTTGCTAATCATGGAACGCCTTTTCGCACGCACTCACGAAAGGCGATTTTTTGTCTTAAACACCCTACCGATAAAGGTGCATGCCCTATGGATGAAGAGTTGATCCTGATTAAACGCCTGGATTTACTTCGCGAAAAACACCGCGAGCTGGACGACAGAATCAAAGATTTAGGCGACTCCATCCATTCAGACCCGCTTTCCATGATGCGCCTGAAAAAAGAAAAGCTTTCCTTGCGCGACGAAATCAACCGCATCGAGCGCATCGTCTATCCCGACATCATTGCCTGATCCCAAACACTCTATCCCCGCCGTACCTGTCACCGCCGCCATTCAGCGCCTAGGTGGTTTAGGCGACGGCATCGGCGAATGGAACGGTGCGCCGCTGCTCATCCCCGGCACGGCAGCAGGCGACATGGTGCAGGCCCGCATCACTTTTTTTGAAGGCGGGCGCTACCACGGCGAACTTCTTGAAATTCTCTCCCCCGGCCCCGACCGCCGCCCCGCCCCTTGCCCGCACCAGCGCGAATGCGGCGGCTGCGCCCTGCAACAGCTCACCGACGATTCCTACCGCCAATTCAAACGCGCCACGCTCACCGAAGCCCTGCGCAAAAGCGGCATCGTCGCCGACACCATCCCCACCGAAATGGCGTTTCTCGCCCCCGCCGCCCGGCGCCGCGCCGAGTTCTCGCTCCTGCGCCAAAACGGCAGCGTTACCCCCGCCTACATGGCCCCGCGCAGCCACCGCCTCACCGGCATCACGCAATGCCTGGTGCTTGCCCCTACGTTGCAGCGCTGGCTGGCCGATGCGCCCGCACGCCTGCAGCCGCTTCATGACCTGCGCATGCTAACCCGTCTGCAAATCACGCTTGCCGACCATGACGCCATCGACCTGTTACTTACCAGCGAATCCGCGCTGCCGCACGCCATCGCAAAACGCATCAGCCAGCTTGCCGATACGCTCAAGGCTGCCCGCGTCAGCCACCGCGACCGCCACGGCAATATTCATACACTATGGCAACAGGAAGCTCCCACCATCACCTTCGGCGCTTACGCTATCCCCCTCCCGCCCGGGGCCTTCCTGCAAGCCTCGCGCGAGGGCGAAGCACGCATGGCCGAAGCCATCACCGCCGCCATCCCGGCAGGCGCACAGTTGATGGACGGCTTCTGCGGCCTCGGCACCTGGAGCTTCTACGCCGCCGAAAAAGCCGCCGCCATCCACGCTTATGAAAACAACCACACCCTGATCCACGCCTTACAGCAGACAGCCGCGCAATACGGGCTCCCCCTCAAAGCGCAGATGCGCGACCTGTTCACCCACCCCTTACCCGCATCGGAGCTGAAACGCTTCGACACTATCATCCTCAACCCGCCCCGCGCCGGCGCGAAAGCGCAAACCGCCGCCATTGCCGCGTCCGCTGTTTCACGTGTTATCATAGTATCCTGCAACCCCGCCACTTTCGCCAGAGACGCTAGCACGCTCATCCGGTCCGGCTACCGCTGCACCTCCGCCACCGGCATAGACCAGTTCACTTGGAGCGCACATTTGGAAATTGTGGCGGTATTTATAAGATAACATATTGATATTAAATCATTGTAATTTTTTAAAATTTATTTACTTTTAACCTTATTTTGCTAATATTTAGCTCTGAACATAGAAGGTGAGCATTAGCATGTCCCAGCCAACTCAAATCAAAATTTTTTATGAAGACCGCGATAGAGAGCCAAGGCACCATACGTGCACAATTGAAATTCCCGAGGCCAATAATAAGGGGAAAATTTCTATTAAAATCCAGAACGAACAATTAGAAAACGGCCTGAAGCCAGTAACGGTTACCGTAAGTGACAAGGAATTAGCTAATCGGGTAAAAGCCCGTTTACAAAGCAATGGTTTTAAGCGTGAAGATAGCTATGATCCAAATACTTGGGATATGGTCTTCTCTAATCAAGCTGACCTGAACAGGATGCTAGTCGCTTTAGCGGTTACTGGCACATCAGGAAACCTAGCGGCACGCCCGATTATTACTCCTGCCGCGTCTGATGAAGCAATTAAAATAGCAGAAACCGTCTTTCCAAAAGGGATATTACCATCCCTTTCATCATGGCATGCACGTGTCACTGCAAGCAGATCGGGTAGCGGTCTGCCTAATCTTTAAAGTGGCAAAATAGATTGCTTCCTGCATTCTGCATCGAAGAAGGTTTTGCTAGGCAATAGTACTGAGCATTAATCACGTGACGGTACGTGAAAAACGCTCTATCACCAGCTGTTGTTCCAACTCCACCTGCAATGGCCACATAATACGATACACACCGCAATGACCGATCTCACCCATATCCGCAATTTCTCCATCATCGCCCATATCGACCACGGTAAATCCACCCTTGCCGACCGGCTGATCGAATATTGCGGCGGGCTGGAGAGCCGTGAGATGACGGCGCAGGTGCTGGATTCGATGGACATCGAAAAGGAACGCGGCATCACCATCAAGGCGCAGACCGTGCGTCTCAAATACAAGGCCGACAACGGCGAAACTTACTTCATGAACCTGATGGATACCCCCGGCCACGTGGATTTCGCCTATGAGGTGAGCCGCTGCCTCGCCGCCTGCGAAGGATCGCTCCTGGTGGTGGATGCCAGCCAGGGCGTGGAAGCCCAAACGCTCGCCAATGTCTATAAAGCCATCGAAGACGTCACCGGCATCGACGCACCGGACGCGCTGATGATCTCAGCCAAAACCGGCCTCGGCACCCAGGACGTGCTGGACGCCCTCGTCCACCGCCTGCCCGCCCCCGAAGGCAACGCCGACACGGAACTCAAAGCCCTGCTGGTCGATAGCTGGTACGACCCCTATCTCGGCGTCATCATTTTAGTGCGCATCGTGGACGGCGCGCTCACGCGCGGCATGAAAATCCGCTTCATGTCCACCGGCGCGGCCTATACCGTGGACCAGGTAGGTGTATTTACCCCCAAGAAAATTCCCGTCCAGCAGCTCACCCCCGGCGAAGTCGGCTACATCATCACCGGCATCAAGCAGGTAGCCGATTGCAATGTCGGCGACACCATCACCGACGAGCGCAACCCCACGCCCGAACCGCTGCCCGGATTCAAGCCCTCGCAGCCGGTGGTCTTCTGCGGCCTCTACCCTACCGACGCTTCGGATTTCGAGCATTTGAAAGACAGCCTCGCCAAGCTGCACCTGAATGACGCCAGCTTCGAGTTCGAAACCGAAAGCTCAACCGCTTTGGGTTTCGGCTTCCGGTGCGGCTTCTTAGGGATGCTGCATCTGGAAATCATCCAGGAACGCCTTGAGCGCGAATTCGACCTCGACCTCAT
>CAYPEF010000139.1:0-4772 GCA_964409675.1 uncultured Rickettsiales bacterium
GAAGGCATCTACGCCATTTACGATTTAGGTGGCGGCACGTTCGATATTTCGCTGCTTAAATTGGAAAAAGGAGTATTCCAGGTACTCTCCACCGGCGGCGACACCGCGCTCGGCGGTGACGATTTCGACCATGCTATCGCCGAATACATCCTTAAAACCCACCAAATCAAAGCTACCGAACATACGCTTGGCGAGCTACTTGCCGCCGCCCGCAGCGCGAAAGAAAGCTTAAGCGACGCAGAGGAAACCGCACTCACCTATCAGGAAACTGCGTACAAGCTCACCCGCGCACAGCTGCACGCATTGCTGGAGCCATGGGTGGAAAAAACCCTCCACGCCTGCGCTGGCGCACTGAGCGATGCGCACTTAAGCACATCGGATATCAAAGGCGTGGTGCTGGTCGGCGGCTCCACGCGCATTCCGCTGGTGCGGGAGAAAGTGGCGGCGTATTTCGGCAGTGCGCCCTATACCGGCGTCAACCCGGATGAGGTGGTGGCGGTTGGCGCAGCGTTGCAGGCCGAGGGGCTTACGCAGGGCTCCGATAATTTACTGCTCGACGTGGTGCCGCTGTCGCTGGGGTTGGAAACCATGGGCGAGCTGACGGAAAAACTGATTCACCGCAACACCCCCATCCCGGTGTCGGTGACGCAGGAATTCACCACCTATCAGGACGGCCAGACCGGGATGCAGATCCATATCCTGCAGGGCGAGCGCGAGATGGTGCCGCAGAACCGCTCGCTTGCGCGCTTTGAGCTGAAAGGCATCCCCCCCATGCCTGCCGGCATTGCCCGTATCGCGGTCACCTTCACGGTGGATGCGGACGGGCTGCTCACCGTCAGCGCCGAAGAGAAAACCACCGGCACCCGCCAGGAAATCGTGGTGCGGCCTTCCTACGGCCTGCCGCCGGAAGATATCGAGCGCATGCTGCTGGAGAGCATGCAGCATGCCCGCGCCGACATCACCGAGCGCCTGCTGGCCGAAGCGCGCGTGGAAGCGGGCCGCCTGATCGCCGAGCTGGAATCGGCCTTACACGCCGATGGTGAACTAATGCCGGAACAGGAGCGAAAGCTGGTGAATGCGCAAATCGGCTATGTACGCGAAGCCATCGCAGGCGATGACCGCGAGCGCATCGACGTGGAAGTCCAGCAGCTTGGCGCCATGACGCAAGCCTTCGCCGAGCGCCGCATGAACAAAGCTATTGCATCCGTGCTAAAAGGAACGCATGTAAATAGCGTTTCGGAAACGGAGAATTAAATTGTTCGTCATCGCTCGAATTTTGCCCTAGCAAAATTATAGGGCGATCCAGAATCGGTGTTGCTGCAGCCCCGCTGGATTCCCCTATAATTTCACTACGTGAAATTCGGGGAATGATGAAGAAATATATGATAGAACTTAAATAATTAGAGGAAGCCCATGTCTACGATGACGTTTGTATATGCTGACGGAAAAGAACAGGTAGTAGATGCCCCCAACGGCATTTCAGTGCTGGAGATCGCCCATAAGAACGGCATCCCGCTGGAAGGCGCATGCGAAGGCTCGCTTGCCTGTTCCACCTGCCACGTGATCGTTGACCCGAGCTATTTCGCCAAGCTGGAAGAAGCCAGCGAAGATGAGGAAGATATGCTTGACCTCGCTTTCGGCCTCACGCACACCTCGCGGCTGGGCTGCCAGATCATCATGTCCGACAAGTTAAGCGGCCTGCGGGTGATGCTTCCTTCCGCCACGCGCAACATGATGGTGGACAAGAAATAGACAAGCCGGAAATTATTCGCTAGGCTCAACCGGCTTTCAATCAGACGTGGAGTATGCCGGCATGGTTAAGGGATTAGCAAAGCAGACGAATATTCGCATCGCCATTATCGGCATCCTGCTGGTGATCATCGCTGTGCTGATCATTCTCTCGGGCGGTGGCAATATTATCAGCAAGCCGTACGTGGAAGCTCAGCTGAAAGCCTTTGCAGACAGCGTGGCGCAGGACGCCAAAGAGCGTGGGGCGCAGGCAAGCTTCCGCTATGATGACGTGACCATCAAAGGCATGTTCTTCACCAAGAAAGCATATATCACCAACCCTTCACTGTCGATTTCACAAGGCTCGCCGATGCGCCCGGCAGGCAGGACCACCACGATCTCCACGCCGATGGCGGTGGTAGAGCCGGATAAAATCACCGGCACAAATATCAATGTACATTTCCCGTCGCCCTTTACCGTCGCGCAGCAGGGAGCGCCCGCAATCATGCTGCGATTCGAAGGCGAGCCGGTATATGCCCTGGCGCGCAGCAAGGCCGAAAACAAAACCACCGTGCGGCACTCCTTTTACCTGCCGGCCAAGCTGACTGTTTCACAGAATTCCGAAACTAATGCCGGCCAGCCTAAAACGCTGGTCATCACCTATGACATGAACCCGACCGTAAATTCCATCATCAACGAAGACGGCAGCCGGGAAGGGGCGTTGAATTTCCGCAATATCCGCATTACGGACAGCACCAGTGAAAAGCAGGAAGTGACCATCGGCAACTTTGCGTCCGACATACGACAGTCGGCTGCGCCCAACAGCCGGCTTGCTTTTGACACCACGCTCTCCGTCAATGATATCGGCGTGAAAACCGATAAGCGCGAATCCGGGCCGTATTCCTTTAAATTGAGCCTGGAAGGAACCGTTCCGGCGCAAACGATGGCCGATAAAACCTCCCAGCCTTCCGATCTGGACATGACCGTGCGTGAAGTAGCCTTTACGTCCGACAAATTCGAGGTGCGTGCCAAGGGCAGCATCAACCGCAAACCGGACGATATGCTCCCATTCGGCGCGCTGGATTTCGCGGTCAATCATTACCAGGATTTGCTGAATAGCGAACTGGTGCGGCCTGATGCGCGCAGCGTAGTAGTATCGGTGGCGAATCTGATCACCGGGCAACCCACCGAGGCGTTGCAGGACCTTAAATTCACCGTCAAGCGTGACAAGGGAGGCACATTAATGGTTGGGCAGGCTCCGTTTGAGCAGCTGATGCTCTTCATCATGCCGCAGCTGCGCCTGCGCCCTGATGCGGCACTGCCGGGATCTGCCCCAGTTACCGCTGCGCCTCAGCCGGAGGCTGTCCAGCCAGAACCGACCCCGGCTCCGCAGTCCCAGCCTGAAAACGCAACACCTTCCGCTACTCAATAACATCCGGTATCGCCATGCCCGCTAAATCCTCCGTCAAAAAAACAACCGCGCTGCCGGAATGGAACTTATCCGATCTCTACCCCGGCATGGATTCGCCCGCGCTGGTAAAAGATCTGGAGAAGGCCCAGCGCCTGTGCGCGGATTTCAAGGCGAAGTATGAAGGCAAAGTGGAATCCGCCAGCGCCGAAAAGCTTGCGGACGCCATAGTGCAATATGAGGAGATTCAGGAAACGCTGGGCCGCATCGGCAGCTATGCGCAGCTGATTTTCTCCAAAACCATGACCGACCCCAAAATCGGCCAGTTCTACCAGAATACGCAGGAAGAAATCACCCGCCTGTCCTCGGATATTTTATTCTTCTCATTAGCGCTGAACAAGATTGACGAAGAGGATTTACAGGCCAAGCTGAAAAACGCCCGCCTGAAGCGCTACGCCCCGTGGCTGCGCGACGTGCGCGCCTTTAAGCCGTATCAGCTCTCCGACGATATTGAAAAACTGCTGCATGAAAAATACGTGGCGGGCCGGGCCGCCTGGAACCGGTTGTTCGATGAAACCATCGCCACCATGCGCTTCCCTATCGGCCAGAAGAAGCTCACCGAGCCGGAAGCGCTGAACCTGCTCTCCTCCAGGGACGCGCAGACACGCAAGAAAGCCGCCCAGTCCATCGGCGATACGTTCAAGGCGAATGCGCAGGTGTTCACGCTGATTACCAACACGCTCGCCAAGGACAAGGAAATCGAGGACCGCTGGCGCGGCTTCAAGCATCCCATCTCCTCGCGCAACGTCAGCAATTACATTGAAGACGAAGTGGTGGAGGCGCTGATCGACGCCGTGCGCTCCAGCTACCCGCAAATCTCCCACCGCTATTACAAGCTGAAAGCCAAATGGTTTGGTAAACGGGCGCTGGAATACTGGGACCGCAACGCCCCGCTGCCTTTCGATGCTGACCGCACACACAGCTGGGCAGACGCCAGCGAGCTGGTGCTCACCGCCTACCGTAATTTCTCGCCCACATTGGCCGATGTCGGCCAGCAGTTTTTCGATAAAAACTGGATCGACGCCCCGGTCATCCCCGGTAAATCGCCGGGCGCGTTTGCGCACCCCACCGTGCCCTCGGCGCATCCGTACCTGCTGCTGAACTTCCAAGGCAAAACCCGCGACGTGATGACGCTTGCGCACGAGCTCGGCCACGGCGTGCATCAGGTGCTTTCTGCAAAGCAGGGCGCGCTGCTTTCTGATACGCCGCTCACACTCGCCGAAACAGCCTCCGTCTTCGGCGAACAACTCGCCTTCCGCGAGATGGTCAAGCGCGAGAAGGATGAGCGCAAGCGCAAGGCGCTGATTGCCGGCAAGGTGGAGGACATGATCAACACGGTGGTGCGCCAGATCGCCTTCTGCCTGTTCGAGGTTAAGCTGCACGATGCCCGCGCCAAGGGCGAACTCACCGCCGAACAGATCGGCGACCTATGGATGAGCGTGCAGAGCGAAAGCCTCGGCCCCGCCATCAAAGTGCACGGCAATTACCGCTATTTCTGGACTTATATTCCGCACTTCATCCATTCGCCCTTCTATGTGTACGCATACGCCTTCGGCGACTGCCTGGTGAATTCGCT
>CAYPEF010000140.1:0-4687 GCA_964409675.1 uncultured Rickettsiales bacterium
AAGCCGAAGCCGACGATGCCATGCGGCAAAAAAATCAGCGCTTAGCGGCAAGGCTGGTGCCTGACGCAGAAGGCGAGCATACCGTGATGGCGATGGCGAATGGATACCGCGTCGTGCAATTAACCAGTGAAACCGCACTCGACCGTGAAAGCGCACAGATGGGCCATTGCATTGGCCAGGGAGCATATGATCATAGATTAAGCGATGGCACACGACAGCTATTCTCCTTACGTGACGCGCTAAATAACCCTCATGCGACATTTGAAGTTAATCCCGAAGAAAACACTTTAATTCAATGCAAGGGAAAAGAGAATAAACCTCCCGTAGCGCGCTACATGCCTTACGTAAAGGCATTCGTGACCGACCAAAAATATAAATTGATTGAAAATCCAAAAAACACCGGGTTAATTGAACAGGATGGCCAGTATTATGACGTTAGCACTCTTCCGCAAGATTTCCACTACCATAGTAATCTCCTTCTAAGCGGCACCGGCGTTACCACTTTACCGCGTGGCCTGCGAGTCGACGGATACCTCGACCTAAGAGAAAACAACCAGCTTACTTCCCTCCCGCAAGACCTGAAGGTTAGCGGAGATTTATACCTCACCAATACGTCCATCACCTCTCTCCCACAAAACCTGGAAGTTGGCGGAAGCATTGATCTCAGAGACACGCCAATCGCTTCCTTGCCGAAGAATTTAAGAGTCGGCAAAAGCCTTTATCTCACCAATACATCCATTGCATCCTTACCCGAAGGCTTGCATGTCGGCGGAACCCTCTATCTGGGGCGCACCCTCATCACCTCGTTGCCTGAAGACCTGCGAGTCGATGGAAGCCTTATTCTCACCGGCACTCCTATTACTTCATTACCCAAAAACCTGCATGTCGGTAGAAATCTCTATCTTAACGACACCCCGATCACATCTTTGCCGCAAGGCCTCAAAGTCGATGGCGATCTGGATCTCAGCGGCACGCGCATCACCTCTTTTCCTGCTGACTTACAGGTTAAAGGTAAAATAATTGGCTGCGATCACATTTCCACCGGGTATGCCGCCCAGGTTTCCGCTCGCCGCCTGCAAAGCAGCGTGTCGCGCGCTGGATAAAAGCAACAGAAGCGGCAGAGCCTGCCTACCATATTAAATTCATCAGTCAATAAAGCGGGTTTATGCGGGAGAATAATCTCTGCGTAACTGCGCCAGCGTGTCGCGCAGGCCAAGCAGTTCATTGCGAATGCTTTCAAGCTGAGAGCGGCGCTGCGGGTTGGCGGCGCGTGCTGGTGGTTGTGCTGAAGCCGGTTTCGGCGCGTCACTTGGTTTTTCCGGGGCTAGCATAATCGGCAACGAAATCCGCAGCGGCGGCGCACCGGACTTCTCAGCAAACACAGAAAATGGCACGGTCTGCTTTTGCGGTTGTTTAGCAGGAGCAACGGGCGCAACCGGTTTAGCCGGAACAGCCGCCACCGGTGCAGCGGATATTGCAGGCGTAGCAGGAACTGCGGGTGCAGGCGCTTTCGCTGCAACTTCCACATGCGCGGCGGGAAGCGCTTCGGCGGAGCGCTGGATGGCTGCGGTCAGCGCAGCTTGCGTGGCTGCCGGTTCCTGAATGGTTTTCTGGTTTTTGCGCGCCATTTCCAGCGCGCGCTTGGCGCCGTTGATGGTATAGCCTTCGCTGTAAAGCAGATGACGGATGGTGGCGATGATCTCGATATCGTCGGGCCGGTAATAGCGCCGCCCGCCGCGCAACTTCAGCGGCTTGATCTGCTTGAACTTGCTTTCCCAGAAGCGCAGCACATGCTGCGGCAGGCCGAGCTGGTCGGCCACCTCGCTGATGGTTTTAAAGGCCGTCGGCGCTTTCTCCGACGGTGCATCGTCGCGCGCTTCGTGTTTAATGTGGCGTGAGGTCATATAATTATCATCATCGGGAGGGAGCGTCCCCGTCATGCCGGAATGATTGCGTTCCTGCACATCAAGCTGGGACATACTGCACCCTCCTTGCCGGATCGCTCCGGCCTGTTATCCGCCGGCCCGAAGACCGGCGGGCGGTGAGGCATCAGCTCTGTTTGGACAGATGCTCGTTCACCTTGCTTTTTAATAAATTCGACGCGTTGAACGACAACACCGTGCGCGAGGAAATCGGTACTTCGATGCCGGTTTTCGGGTTGCGCCCGATGCGCTCTTTCTTGCCACGCAGCGAGAACGTGCCGAACGACGACAGCTTCACCGAATCGCCCTGCTCCAGCGCAAGCGTGATTTCATCGATCACCGCATCCACCAGCGCATTGCATTCCTGCAGGGAAAGCCCGATTACCTTATAGACGGAGGCGCTGAGATCGGCTCTGGTTAAGGTTTTTTCGTTGCTAACATCAGTCATGGTTCCTACCGTCTTGTTTTATGATGAATGGTTTGCGATAATGGTTGTGATTCAAAAGACTATTACCATCTTATAATACAACTTCCCCAGGCAAGTCCAGCCCCTAATGCGGTTAAGGCAATGATTTCTCCGCTTTTAAGTTTTCCGGCGCGGAATGCCGCATCGAGGGCGAGCGGAATTGAGGCGGTGGAGGTGTTGGCATGCTCTGCCACAGTGGCGATCACCTGGTCTTCGCGCAGGCCCAGCTTCTGGCCCACACCCTGCAAAATGCGCATGTTTGCCTGGTGCGGTACCAGCAGCGAAAGCTCGCCTAAGCCAAGCCCCGCCGCCTGCAGCGCTTCCATCACCGAATCTGACATTTTCGCCACCGCATGGCGGAATACTTCCTTGCCGTTCATGGTCAGCACCCCGGCATTTTTGGTGGAGGAAACGCCGCCGGTGGTGTTGAGAATCGGCGCATACTGCCCGTCCGAATGCAGGCGCGACAGCAGCACGCCGCGCTCCCTGCCCTGCGCATCCGCGCTTTCCTCGCGCTCCAGCACTAGCGCCCCGGCCCCGTCGCCAAACAGGATGCAGGTGGAGCGGTCTTTCCAGTCCAAAATGCGTGAATATGTCTCCGCGCCGATCACCAGCGCGCGCTTTGCCGTGCCTGCGCGCAGCAGCCCGTCCGCTGCAGCCATCGCATAGACAAACCCGGCGCAGGCGGTGTTGACGTCGAACGCGCCACCGTGATGGATACCGAGTTTGCGCTGCACATGTGCAGCCGTAGCGGGCATAGTATTGTCAGGCGTGGTGGTGGCGACCACGATCAGGTCGATATCGGCGGGCGTCAAGCCAGCCTGCGTGAGTGCCGCAGCGGCGGCCTTCGCGGCCAGATCGGACGTCACTTCTTCTTCAGCTGCGATATGGCGTTTCTGAATGCCGGTGCGCGCGGTAATCCATTCATCGGTCGTATCGAGAAGGTGCTCGAATTCACTGTTGCGCATAATGCGCTCAGGCAGATAGACACCAATTCCTTTAACAACCGAATGCTGCATTATGAGTCCGCTTCACTCACACGCTCGGAAGAAAAAGGGTCGGCGGCGACGGACGGGTGCTCCTCATCGTAAAGTCGCAACTCACTCATGATCTTTTCATTGATGCGGTGCTCGCCCAGTTCCACCGCTACGCTGATGGCGTTGCAGAAGCTGAACGCATCCGCCGAGCCATGGCTTTTCACCGCAATGCCGTTCAGGCCCAGAAACATCGCGCCGTTGCGTTTGCGCTCATCCAGCCGGTCCTTCACCGCGAGCAAGGCAGGCTTGCCGAGCCACGCCGCCATACGCGAGCGGGTGGTAGCCATAAAGGCATCCTTTACATAGCCGCGAATCAGACGCGCCGTGCCTTCGGCGGTTTTCAGCGCCACGTTGCCGGTAAAACCGTCCGTCACGATCACGTCAGCGACACCTTCGGGTATATGGTTGCCTTCCACGAAGCCGGTAAAGTCAAGGTCAAGGCCGGAATCTTTCAGAATCTGGTAAGCCGCCTTGATCTCATCATGCCCCTTCATCTCCTCAGAACCGACATTGAGCAGCGCGATTTTCGGCTGGCGCAGCCCCAGCACTGCGCGCGCGAACGCATCGCCCATGATAGCGAAATGGAACAGATCACGCGCGTCGCATTCCACGTTCGCGCCGAGATCAAGCATCACGCATTCGCCCTTCACGGTGGGGAACAGTGCTGCAATAGCGGGGCGCGAAATGCCCGGCAGGGTCTTCAGCACGATTTTCGACATCGCCATCAGTGCACCCGTGTTACCGGCGGAGACAACGCCGAACGCACGCCCCCCCTGCACGGCGTCAATGGCAAGGCGCATGCTGGACTGCTTGCCCTGGCGCAGCGCCAGCGAGGGCTTGTCGTGGTTGGCAATGGCATGAGGGGTGTGGATGAATTCCGAGCGCTCTTTCAGCTTCGGGTATTGCGCCAGCAATGGCTCGACGGTTTCGGCATTGCCGAAAATGAGGAATTTCAGGGACGGATGGCGCACCATAGCCTGCTGCGCGCCTTCAATCACGGATGCGGGGGCGTTATCGCCTCCCATCGCATCCAGAGCGAGCGGCAGCGTGAGCGGCGCGGCGGCCATACGCGAGGCCGCTTACGGACGGACTTTGGCGGTCGTAACCTGGCGGCCGTTGTAATAGCCGTCCGGCGATACGTGGTGCGGGCGCTTGATCGCGCCGGAGGTCTTGTCCTCCACCACATTGACTTTGCTCAGCTTATCATGCGAGCGGCGCATGTTGCGGCGGGAGGGGGTGGTTTTTCGTTTCGGTACGGCCAT
>CAYPEF010000141.1:0-4661 GCA_964409675.1 uncultured Rickettsiales bacterium
GTCTTTCACAACGCACCGCGTTTTATGACAATCCTCTATCTGGGGCTCGCCTTGGGGCTGTTTGCGCTGGGCGGCGCGTTTATCCTCTGCTGTAATGCGCTGAGGGATTAGCGGCATGAGCATCTTTCTTGTTATTCTTGGCATCATCACGCTGCTGCTGTTTGTCTACCTGTTGGTGGCGTTGCTGAAACCCGAACTGTTTCCCTGATATAGCCCTATGATCGAGACCGCATTCCTCTTTGCCGTGCTGTTCGCATGCGTCAAACCGCTCGGCGCTTACATGGCACATGTGTATGGCGGGCAACCGGTCTGGCTGGAAAAGCCGCTCGGCTGGCTGGAGCATTTATTCTACCGCGCCGCCGCCATCAACCCGAAAAAAGAGATGCACTGGCGCGCCTATGCCGGAGCGGTGATGATGCTGTCGCTGGTTTCCTTCCTGCTATTGTTTACCCTGCTTTTGTCGCAGGGGCACCTGCCGCTGAACCCCGACAAGGCGGCGGGCCTGTCGCCCGATCTCGCCTTCAACGTAGCAATCAGTTTCCTCACCAACACCAACTGGCAAAGCTATGTGCCCGAGCAGAGCCTGAGCTACTTAAGCCAGATGGCTGGCTTAAGCGTGCAGAACTTCCTATCCGCCGCCACCGGCATGGCGGCGGCGGTGGCCTTCTTCCGCGCGTTTACGCGCAAGCAGAACGAACTGCTCGGCAATTTCTGGGCCGACCTGGTGCGCGGGGTGCTCTATATATTGCTGCCGCTGTCGGTGCTGTTCGCATTGCTGCTGGCCTCGCAGGGCGTGGTGCAGACTTTTCACGCAAGCGAAACGGTGCAGACGCTCGAAGGCGCAACCCAGCAGATCGCCCTCGGCCCGGTAGCCTCGCAGGAAGCCATCAAGCAGCTCGGCAGCAACGGCGGCGGCTATTTCAACGCCAACTCGGCGCACCCGTTCGAAAACCCGACGCCGCTGTCCAATTTCTTTGAAACCCTTGCTATCCTGCTGATCCCGGCGTCGCTGGTTTATACGTTCGGCGTCATCACCGGCGACCGCCGCCAGAGCTGGACGATTCTTGCCGCCATGACGCTGATCTTCCTGCCGCTTACTGCCCTATGCGTCTGGCAGGAGAGCATTACTCCGCCTGCGCTGGCATCGCTGCCGCTGGGCGGCGCGGGCGGTAATATGGAAGGCAAGGAGGTGCGCTTCGGCGCGGTGCCTTCGGCGATCTGGTCGGCGGCCACCACCGCCACGTCCAACGGCTCGGTGAATGCGATGCATGATTCCTTCCAGCCGCTGTCCGGCATGGCGCAGATGATGCTGATGCAACTGGGCGAAATCATCTTCGGCGGCGTCGGCTCCGGGATGATCGGTATGCTGACCTTCGTCATCGTCACCGTCTTCATCGGCGGGCTGATGGTGGGGCGGACGCCGGAATATCTCGGCAAGAAATTCGGGCCGTTTGAAATTAAGATGGCATCGCTCATCATCATCACCCCGGCGGCGCTGATTCTGTTCGGCGCGTCGCTCGCGGTCTCCACGGAAGCGGGCAGGGCAGGGGTGTCGAACCCCGGCGCGCATGGCTTCAGCGAGATTCTCTATGCCTTAAGCTCCGCCGCCAACAATAACGGCAGCGCCTTCGCCGGGCTTTCGGCCAACAGCGTGTTCTATAACACGCTGCTCGGCGTGGTGATGTTCTTCGGGCGCTTCTTCATCCTTATCCCGGCGCTGGCCATGGCCGGGAGCATCGCCGCCAAGAACACCGTGCCGCCAAGCGCTGGCACATTGCCCACGCATACGCCGCTGTTCGCGCTGATGCTGGTCGGCGTCATCCTGCTGCTCGGCGTGCTGACCTTCGCACCCGCGCTGGCGCTGGGGCCGGTGGTGGAACATCTGCAGCTGACGGGGAAATGACATGAGCACCGAAGCCGCCAAGTTCGACCGCAAGCGGGCGCTTGAAGCCTGCATCGCCACCTTCACCAAGCTCGACCCGCGCACGCAGGCGCGCAACCCGGTTATGTTCACCGTTTTCATCGGCGCGATCATCGTCTCGGCGCTCGCGGTGATGCAATGGAAGGCAGGCACGTCCGAACCGTTATGGTTCACCCTCAGCGTTGCCGTCTGGCTATGGTTCACCGTACTGTTCGCCAATTTCGCCGAATACATCGCCGAGGGGCGCGGCAAGGCGCAGGCCGACTCGCTGCGCTCGCTGAAACGCGAAGTGCGCGCCCGTCGTTTGCGCGATGCCAACCGCAAGGAAGATTACGAAGTCGTCGCCGCTTCCTCCCTGCGGCAGGACGATATCGTATACGTGGAAGCAGGCGATTTCATTCCCGGCGACGGGCAGGTGATCGACGGCATCGCCAGCGTCGATGAAAGCGCCATCACCGGCGAGTCCGCCCCCGTCATCCGCGAATCTGGCGGCGACTCGGACGCGGTGACCGGCGGCACGCGCGTGCTCTCCGACTGGCTGGTGATCCGCATCAGCAGCAACCCCGGCGAAACCTTCTTGGATAAGATGGTTGCCCTGGTGGAAGGCGCGAAACGCCAGAAAACGCCCAATGAAATCGCCCTCGGCATCCTACTCGCCGCGCTCACGCTTATTTTCCTGCTGGCCATCGCCAGCCTCTACCCGTTTTCCGCCTACAGCGTGGCGCAGGCCGGAAGCGGCTCGGTGGCAAGCGTGACCATTTTAGTAGCGCTGCTGGTATGCCTCGCGCCCACCACCATCGGCGGGCTTCTCTCGGCAATCGGCATCGCGGGCATGAACCGGCTGCTGAAGGCCAACGTGATTGCCATGTCGGGCCGCGCGGTGGAGGCGTCCGGCGACGTGAATATCCTGCTGCTCGACAAAACCGGCACCATCACCCACGGCAACCGGCAGGCGGAGGAATTCTACCCTGCCGACGGCGTGGAGATGAGCGCGCTCACGCAAGCCGCCATGCTCTCCTCGCTCGCCGACCAGACGCCGGAAGGCAAGAGCATCGTGCTGCTCGCACGCAAAAAATACAATGTCGCGCGCGGCGAACTGCCCGAAGGCGCGGAGATGATCGAGTTCAGCGCCGAGACGCGCGTCAGCGGCGTGAAGCTTCCCGGCGAAAAATGCTTATTGAAAGGCGCGGGCGACGCCATTGAAAAACACCTGCAAAAACACGGCGCAACCATTCCGCCTGCGATGAACAAGAAAATCGAGGAAGTGGCGCGTGTCGGCGGTACGCCGCTGGTGGTGGCGGAAAACGCCCGCGTGCTCGGGGTGATTTACCTCAAAGACATCGTGAAGAACGGCATTAAGGAACGGCTGGGCGATCTGCGCAAGATGGGCATCAGGAGCGTGATGATCACCGGCGACAATCCCATCACCGCCGCCGCCATCGCCGCCGAGGCCGGGGTGGACGATTACCTCGCGCAGGCCACCCCCGAAGCCAAGCTCAGGCTGATCCGCGAAAAGCAGGCCGAGGGCGAGCTGGTCGCCATGGTCGGCGACGGCACGAACGACGCGCCTGCGCTCGCGCAATCCGACGTGGCGGTATGCATGAATTCCGGCACGCAGGCGGCCAAGGAAGCCGCCAACATGGTGGACCTCGATTCCGATCCCACCAAGCTGATCGAGATCGTGGAAATCGGCAAGCAGCTGCTGATGACGCGCGGCTCGCTCACCACCTTCTCCATCGCCAACGACATCGCCAAGTATTTCGCTATCATCCCGGCGGCGTTCGTGAGCACCTATCCGAGCCTGGGGCGGCTGGACATCATGGGCTTAGGCTCGCCGCTCAGCGCCATCCTCTCGGCAGTGATTTTCAACGCCCTTATTATTGTCGCGCTGATACCGCTTGCGCTCAAAGGCGTAAAATACAATCCCGCTCCTGCCGCCGTGCTGCTGCGCCGGAACCTGCTGGTCTACGGCCTCGGTGGCATGCTGGTGCCCTTTATCGGTATCAAGCTAATCGATATGATACTGACGACATTGGGAATGGTTTAGGAAATGCCGAAGCAGTAATGCAAGCGTTGAATGAGCGGGACATATGGCCGGTGAATATGTAATTATCTATGATATCTTAAAGGATGACCGGTTTCCGCTGGGGCTGAGTACTCTCATCGCGCTGCATTGCATTGTCCTGTTCGCGATCATTTTTTATTTTGTACGAAGGCAGGCAAGGCGCAACAATCAGGCCCCGGTTAAGCCGGCTGTTGCAATTGTCAGCGCGCTGGTGTTGATGCTGGCATTTGCAGTCGGAGGGGATTGGTATAACCATAGCCAGATCCGGCAATTCAAGCGCATTGCACAGGAAAACCCTGCGATAACGGAAGGCAGAGTGGAAAATGTCATTATGGAAGGCAAGGCGAGCGGAACTTTTGTTGTAAATGGCCTGAAATTCGCTTTCGGATTTTCGCCGCCCGGATCCAAACATATTGCGATGAACGGCACTTCACTCGATGGATTCCGCTTTGAGCCCGGAATGCAGCTCCGCATTGCCTATTGGAAAGACAAGCCTTTTCATGCAATCATCCAGGATGAATATGATGCGTATCATGCATATCCAGTCTTGAAGCTAGAAGCGAAGCCGTTGCCAATGTGACCTCAATGTTTTTTATAAACCATCTGATATTGTTTCAGCCATGACCTTCGCCTTCTCGCAGTTTTTCACCTGTTTCCGCATCGCATGCGCCATGC
>CAYPEF010000142.1:0-4626 GCA_964409675.1 uncultured Rickettsiales bacterium
CGGCGATCATCGGCACTTTGACGCCGAACAGGGGATGGATGGCGTATTTACCTTGGTATTTTGCCGCGTTCGGGTCTTCCGGGTGGTACATGACCGCCACGCAGGCACCGAGCAATTCGGGCCGGGTGGTGGCGATGGTCAGGGGGCTGCCGTCTTCCAGCGTAAATGCAATATCATGCATTACGCCGGGCATTTCTTTATTTTCAATCTCCGCCTGGGCGATGGCGGTCTGGTCTACCCAGTCCCAGTAGGTGGGGCGGAAATCGCGGTAGGCTTCGCCTTTGCTGAGCAGATCAATAAAGGATTGCTGGCTTAAGCGGCGCACATCCTCGCTCACCGTCTGATACTCGCGACTCCAGTCCACCGAGAGGGCGACGCTTTTAAACAGGCGGCGGAATTCTTCCTCGGCTTCCTGTACCACGTCTTTGCACAGGACAATGAATTTTTCGCGCCCGCCCTCTTCGCCCGCCATGTTGCTCGCGCGCACGCCCTTGATTTTCTCCACTAGCCGCTCGGTGGGCAGGCCGTTATCGTCGAAGCCCATGGGGTAGCAGACGTCCTTGCCCTGCATGCGCTGGTAGCGGGCGACGAAATCGGCCTGCGTGTAGGAGAAAATATGGCCCATATGCAGCACGCCCGAGACGGTGGGCGGCGGCGTGTCGATGACGAAGGTGCGCTCGCGCGGCTGGTCATCGAGGAAAGCGTATAGCCCCTCCTGCTCCCACTGGTCCTGCCAGTGTTTTTCGCGGGTTTTAGGGTCGTAGCTGCCGGATAGGGTGGTCATGATGGTTAATCAGGTTACGGCCTTGCGTAAGGCCTCGGTTTCATTGCGTAATTCTTGTAGGGAGGAGGCGTGGGCTTCGTCAACGGCTAAATTGCGCTCCTCCAAGGGGTCTTCAGCCAGATCATAGAGGAATTCCTGCGTTTTCTGGTGAAAATCATAGCGGGCGTATTTCCAGCGCGCATGGCGCACGCCCTGGCATACCGGAATGCCGTAATCGCTGCGCAGATGCTCCCAGTCGCCGAAGCGGTGTTCGTAAAAGAACCGGTCACGCCATTTTCCTGCCCGGTTCTGGCAGAGCGGCAGCAGGCTTGCGCCCTGCATGGAAGGAGGCGCATCCAGCCCCGCCATCTCCAGCAGGGTGGGCGCGAGGTCGATGTTGAGCGTCATCTCCTCCCGCGTGCCCGGCTGCCAGCCGCCGCGGGCGGGCTTGACCAGCAGCGGCACGCGGATGGATTCCTCGAACATGGAGAATTTGCCGTGCTGGCCGTGCTCGCCCAGCATCATACCGTTGTCGGAGCTGAAGAGGATGGCGGTATTGTCATATAAGCCCGAGCGCTTCAGCTTTGCCGTGATCACGCCGATTACGGCGTCCATCTCGCTGATCAGTTCATAGTAGCTCCGCACATAGGACTGGTAAGCTTCTTCCGTAGCAATCAGCTCCAGGTAGCGGCTGCGGGCATAGGTCTGGCCGAATGGCTCATGAAAAATGTCAGATTGCGGGCCAGTGTCGGTTTTCATGCGGGGGAAAACCTTACCGGCGTATTGCGCTGCAAAGCGCGAGCTGGGCTGCATGGGACCGTGCGGGGCCTTGAAGGAGAGCATCAATGCAAACGGTTTATCCTCCGGTGCCTGCTGCAGGAAACGCATGGCCTGCCGCCCCTGCCGGGCAGTCAAATGCTCCTGCGGGTTTTTTGGGTCATAATAGGTGCCCTGGCCGGCAAAACCGTTCCACACATTGAATTCGCCTTTCACGTCACGGGTGGGGCCGATGCCCCATTTGCCGATAAAACCGGTATGGTAGCCGGCGCGCTGGAGATGCGCAAAACACATATCCTTGCGCTGCGGCTCAGAAAGGGCCGTATTGAAATTCCAGATACCATGCCGCGAGGCATATTGCCCAAGCGCGATGCTGGCGCGGCTGGTAGGGCAGATGGAGGTGGTGACGAAATGATTGGTAAAGCGCAGCGACTCCTGTGCCAGCGCGTCCAGCGCGGGCGTATGGATGAGCGGATTGCCCGCCGCACCAAAGGCGTCGTAGCGCATATCGTCGGCAAGCAGCAGGATGATATTGGGGCGTTTGCGGCGCATGCCCGGCAGCAGCGCCGCGCCTGCCGCCGCCAGCCCCGCGCCTGCCGATGCGATCAGGAAATGACGCCGCGTAATCTGCAATGAACTGCCTCCTCGGGTTATTTCCTCCTGCGAGGATTAAGGTGGGGAACCCACTCTTATCCGCACCGATAACATGCAGGATAGGGAGCCCCTACCCCTCCCTTGCAGCGGGAGGGTTTAATGGATAAGCGCGTTTAGTGCGACATTTTGGGGGCCAGCCCGTATTCCTTCACCAGCGTTTCCGCAATCTGCACGGCATTCAGCGCCGCGCCTTTGCGCAGATTATCCGATACTACCCACATATTAAGCGCGTTCGGGATGCTGTGGTCCTCGCGGATGCGCGATACGAACGTACCGTCTTCGCCGGCGCATTCGGCGGGGGTGGTATAGCCGCCGTCACGGCGCTCATCCACCACCACCACGCCCGGAGAGGCGCCGAGCAGCTCTCGCGCTTCATCGGCGCTCAAGGGATGCTCGAATTCCACGTTCACCGATTCGGAATGCCCGACGAACACCGGCACGCGCACGCAGGTGGCCGACATTTCAATGTTGGGGTCCAGGATTTTCTTGGTCTCCTGAATCATCTTCCATTCTTCCTTGGTGTTGCCGTCTTCCATGAACACATCAATGTGCGGGATGACATTGAAGGCGATCCGCTTGGTGAATTTTTTCGGCTCCTGGTGATCGTGCATGTAGAGGTTCTTGGTCTGGTCGTACAGCTCGTCCATTCCCTCCTTCCCTGCGCCGGAGACGGACTGGTAGGTGGAAACCACCACCCGTTTGATGGTGGCCGCCTCATGCAGCGGCTTCAGCGCCACCACCAGCTGCGCCGTTGAGCAGTTGGGATTGGCGATGATGTTGCGTTTGCGGTAGCCTTCCAGCGCATAGGCGTTCACTTCCGGCACAATCAGCGGAATCTCCGGGTCCATGCGGAAGAAGGAAGTATTGTCGATCACCACGCAGCCCTGCTCCGCCGCGCGGGGGGCGTGGATTTTAGACACGCTGGCGCCAGGGGAAAACAGGGCGATATCCACGTCCGAGAAATCAAAATCCTCCAGCACCTGCACTTTGAGGATATCTTCTTCGCCGAAGCTTACTTCCTTGCCCGCCGAGCGCTTGGAGGCCAGCGCCACCATCTCACGCACCGGAAAACGGCGTTCGGCCAATATGTTAAGAATTTCGCGCCCGACATTGCCGGTAGCGCCCGCGACGGCGATTTTAAAAGGCATAGGATTTCCGCTAAAGGTATAATATTAACTATTTTCTAAAATAAAGAGTGAAATATACAAGCTTCTACGACAAAATAAAGCCTTTGATCACTAAAGGAATTAAAAAAGCATGTTCAAAAGAAATGCATCTCAGGACCATAAGCATAGCATTCAGCTTAACGACCAGCATGAGGTACGGTGCAATTACCTAACCGAAGCATGGAAATCGCCGTCGATTCACCTGGAAATCAAAAAGCTGGCCTTATCTGAGGATGAGCACGAGCGCTATCAGCCCCTGCCGCCTGAAGCGGTGACTCATCTAAAGCAGCGCATGAAGGCCTACATTGAAGCCTCGCCGCTTGCAAAAGGAAAAAATGGGCTGGGTGGAGAATTTACGCCTGAGTCCCCTACCAATCAGACGCGCCCCTATACACGCTTTACATATAACCGGGAAGCGCTTCATTTAACCGATAAACTTCCCTTTCAGATAGAAAGTAAAGCCTTCGCATTATACCAAGAGTTAAAGGAGCAAATGGAAACTCAATGGATTCCGGAAGCACGCGCGATCATTGAGCATGCGCGGAATCGAACCGGCACTGAATCCCATCCTGGCGCACGCATGCGGGAAGATAAGCCTCACCCCACGCTCGCAGGCATGCATGATGGATATGTTGACGCTTATCAGGATAGAAAAAATGATCCTGTTGCTCGTATTCTCAAAGAAGAAGCGCCTGAATTGGGACGCGACCGTATTCGGGAAATTGCCGGTCGCATCTGGCAGGCTTTGATTGAATCGCCTTCTAGCGGGCATTTCCGCTAAAACTGCGTATACATTTTACATCACCTGCAGCGCGTTAGGCTTTTGGAATAAACCGGAGACGGCATGAACAATGCTACGCGCATATGGTTGTAATAAATAATAGTTTGACAACCTTCGATTGCATATTCTATTACTGCTCATCATTTGCACTGCACACATGAGCAAACACATGGCACAGGTTGAACCATTAGAAATCGTGGATTCCCTAGAAGAAACGCCAGCTGTAGGTTTTTTTGTCCTGTCTTATTGCCTGACTTCCTTCAGCGGCTGGATAGTCGGCCTGCTGACAGGCTGGGCGATATGGCATTAATCAACAGAAGCGCAATCAGCCAAGCGATTGCATAACCGCATCACCCATTTCACCGGTCGATACTTTTCTACACCCTTCCTGCATGATGTCAGCAGTGCGCAAGCCGTTTGCCAGCACCTTCTGCACCGCCTGCTCCACCGCAGGAAGGTGAGGTCAATGACGGTGACGCGAAGGG
>CAYPEF010000143.1:0-4507 GCA_964409675.1 uncultured Rickettsiales bacterium
CGCCTCTTCCACCACCAGATCGGGATGCAGCACGGTGCCGTCACTTTGGATTTCGGACGAAAACAGGCGGTTCACCAGTCCCCATTCATACGCCTCCGCCGCTGTGCAGGGAAGCCCGGTGAACAGCATCTCCAGCGCCCGGCCCCGCCCGATGGCGCGCGGCAGTGCCTGGGTGCCGCCGAGGCCCGGCATGATACCAAGCGTTGCCTCGGTCAGCGCGAAGCGGGCGTTATCGCCGGCATAGATAAAGTCGCAGGCCAGCGCCAGTTCCAGCCCGCCGCCGTAGGCCGCGCCGTTTACAGCCGCGATCACCGGTTTCGGACAGGCGCGCACTGCTTCCATCATGGTCTCGAATGCATGGTGCTGTGCGCCCCACGCCGCCTCATCCATGCCGCGACGCTCCTTCAGGTCGGCTCCGGCGCAGAAGGCTTTTCCCGCTCCGGCCAGGATCAGGCATCGGATAGCGGCATCCCCGGAACAGGCGGCAACCACATCCCTTAACTCATTCGCCAATAACGTATTTATGGCATTCGCTGCCTCCGGCCGGTGCAGGCGGATCAGCGCCACGCCGGGGGCCGGGGCGGAGAGGTGAAGCGTAGAATAGGCGGACATAACGCGAAGTTACTTGAAATCCTGTAAAAAATCACTACAAAAGTCAGTTCCTTAATATTTACAGCATGAGAGAATTATGACGCTGCCCTTAATGCCCAAGGCCACGGCCGTGTGGCTGGTTGAAAACACCGCGCTCACCTTCGAGCAGATCGCCGATTTCTGCGGCATGCACCCGCTGGAAGTGCAGGGCATCGCCGACGGCGAAGTAGCCACCGGCATCCTGGGACAGGACCCGACCGCCAATAACCAGCTGACGCGCGAAGAAATCGAGCGCTGCGAAGCCGACCCCAAGGCGCGCCTTGGGCTGGCTACCACCGCGCGCCAGTACATCACCACCAAATCCAAGGGCGCGCGCTACACGCCGGTTTCCCGCCGCGGCGACAAGCCGGACGCCATCGCATGGATGATCAAGCACTATCCCGCCATCACCGATGCGCAACTGGTGAAGCTGATCGGCACCACCAAATCCACCATCAAGTCGGTGCGCGAAAAAAGCCACTGGAACAGCGCCAATATCAAACCGCGCGACCCGGTGCTGCTCGGCCTCTGCACGCAGACCCACCTGGATGCGGCGGTCGCCCACCTGAAGCCTGCGGAAGACCAGGCGGCGGTGGGGGAATAAACGAAAAGCCCACCGGCTCTCGCCCGCTACTGATTCACAATCCGCCAGATAGTCGTCTCCAGTTCAGGCGTCAGGCGGTACATATGCTGGTATTGCAGCACCTGCTTGGCGATCAACGCCAGGCGAACGGGAAACTCCAGATTGCAGAATGGCGGCAATAGCGGCTTGTTGAACGGAGCTGCGTCGCTGCGCTGGAATTCCAGCGCCATGCTGATGCGCGGGCCGTGCGCGCGCGGCACCGACTGCGACCCCCAATGCAGCACTGCCTGATTCCAGCCCAGCACATCGCCCGGCACGGCCGGAAGCGCGCGGATGGCGCTGACATTCTGCGGCACATTGCTTTCTTCCGGCGTGTTATAAGCCGGGTCGCGGTCGGCGGGGAGCACATACATGCAGCCATTCAGCGGCGTGGCTTCGGACAGGGGAATCCACAGCGTCATCGCCAGCGGCGAGCCGTCGGCGGCAAGCCCCAGCCGTCCTTTGTCACGGTGCGGCCGCCAGCCGCTTTCCTGCGCAGCCGGATCCAGGTGCCATACCCAGAAGTCCGGCAGGATAAGATATTCATCCAGCAGCCCTTTAAGCAGCACGTGCTGGTGGTAAAAACATTGCCACGGCTCGTCGAACAGCATGAGAAATGCCGGTGGGATGCCGAGCGCCACCATCCGCTGCACGGCGCTGCCAAGCACATGGGCGCGCGCAGCAAGCTGTGGATCATGGCACTGGAAATACCCTTCCCGCTTCACCTGATCCGTCACCGCCCCGATAGTCAGTTCGGAATAAGGGGATTCAGGCTTCTGATTTGCGCCCAGCAGGCTGTTAATGGAAAGGTGCGGAAATTCGGCGCACCAGAAATCCACATCAAGCACATGGTCATGCCATGAGCGGGGGGAAGAGATCATAGCATTAGACATCGCATTCCTTACCCTGTTAATGCTGATAAATTATCGCATATTCATTGCCTGCGCCAAGATATGCTGACGTGCTGCAAGATGGTTCGCGTCTACCGAAATGTAGCATACATCACCTTTATCACCTTTCATCACCTCAGCCCGGCGGATTTTGAGATTTTCATCTTGCCCCTCAAATCCAGCATAAACTTTAGTTAAGTAGGGTTTTTCTGGTAAGCCATCATCAAACTCGATGGCATTAAAAGGTGCTCTAAGCATTTTCATACCAGCAAGCTTGCCATGTCCAAGCTGGATTAAGACCTCCTTCACCAAAGCAATTTCTTCAGGCGTCTGATGAGGCAGTATAATCATTTTTTGCGGCGGATATCTTTTAGCCGCTGACTGAGGAGGAATAATATTAAGAAGCTCGCCTGTTCTTCCGTCTTTCCAATAACCGCTTCTTTCGCTCCACGAAGGATCATTCGCGTATTTAGCATGCGGATCTTCACACCAATGCACTCGCTTTTTGTCCAGGATAATAACCTCCGCTTCATGCTGAATAATCAGCTGCCGGAAATTACCAGGATATCCTGTGATCTTGCTCATGCAATATATTGCACCACTTTTTGCTCAATCGCCCCGAAGATGGATTGCCCATTGGCATCGCGCATCTCAATCTTTACCGTATCGCCAAATTTCATGAACGGCGTGGTGGATTCGCCGGTTTCTAGCTTCTCTATGGTGCGTTTTTCCACAATGCAGGAGGAGCCGACGCTCTTATCCTTGTTCGAAACCGTACCGGAACCAATGATCGTACCCGCAGATAAAAAGCGCGTACGCGCGGCATGGGCGATCAATTGCGGGAAGTTGAACACCATGTCCACCCCCGCGTTCGGCTTGCCGAATAGTTCGCCGTTATAATAGCTCAGCAGCGGCAGGCAGACGCGCCCGTCACGCCAGGCATCGCCGAGATCGTCCGGCGTCACCGCCACCGGCGAGAAGGCGCTCGCGGGCTTGGCCTGCAAAAATCCAAACCCCTTGGCGATTTCCGGCATCGCCAGGTAGCGCAAGCTTACATCATTTACCAGCACCACCAGCTTAATATGCTGCGCTGCAGCATCCACACTCACCCCCATCGGTACGTCATCGGTGATCACCGCCACCTCGCCCTCGAAATCAATGCCGTCTTTCTCGCTCGGCAGCACGATATCGTCATAGGGTCCGATGAAGGAATCGGATGCGCCCTGGTACATCAGCGGGTCGGTCCAGAAATTGGCAGGCATCTCCACCCCGCGCGAACGGCGCACCAGCTCCACATGATTGACATAAGCTGAGCCATCCAGCCACTGGTAGGCGCGCGGCAGCGGCGAATGGCAGGCTTTGGGATCAAACGCAAACGCGTTATTCGCCTGCCCCTGCGAGAGCATCTCATACGCCTCATCCAGCTCATTGCGGATGAATTTCCAGTTCTCCAGCGCATATTGCAATGTTGGCGCAATCGCTTCGGCGGAGATGGCGGTTTTCAGGTCGCGACTGACAATCAGCAGCCTGCCGTCACGGGAGTCGGATTTGAGGGTGGCGAGTTTCATAGAGTACCTTTATCAATAGGCAATCAGCGATTTTGCCTAGCTTCATTGCGAATGGGAAGTACGTTAACCGCTACGTCTTCATTTATCAATATGCAGCGTCACTTCTCCTTCCAGCTATCCACGTAACCTGTCCATTCCAGCTTTGCCATATCCGGGCTTATCTCCACCGCGTCGCGCGTGTCGATCATCACCGCCACTTCGTCGGTTTCCCGCTTCGCCGCCGCCGCGCCTGCCTTGAAAGCCTTCGGGTGCGGGCCGTGCGGAAAGCCGCACGGGTGGTAGGTCAGCATACCAGGGTGGATATTGTCGCGGCTGAAGAATTCGCCGCGGTGGTAAAAGATGATCTCGTCGAAATCATTGTTGGAATGGTAAAACGGCACTTTCAGCGCGCCGGGATCGGACTCGATCGGGCGCGGCACGAAGGTGCAGACCACAAAACGATTGGTGAGGAAGGTGGTGTGCACGCTGGGCGGCAAATGGTAGCGGTGGCTCATGACCGGGCGAATATCGCGCCAGTTGATTTTTACCGGCAGGTTATCGCCGTGCCAACCTACCGCATCAAGCGGGTTGAAGGGGAAAGTGACGGTAGCACAGCGCCTGCCGCGCTTGATGAGCACCTTCGTCTCACGCTCGTTCCACTGGGCGCGGAATGCATCATCAATCTTCGGCGTCTCCAGCATGGCGGGGTCGAAAATCGCCTGCGGGCCGAGGATGCCTTTATCGGGCAGGCGGAAACCGTCATTGGTGGCCTCGATCAGCAGGAAGGCGCACGGCTCGGCGCATTCCACCCGCCAGCG
>CAYPEF010000144.1:0-4426 GCA_964409675.1 uncultured Rickettsiales bacterium
CAGCAGGGCTGCGTGGTGCTGCAACCGTATGACATGGAAGTCGGCGCGGGCACCTTCCACCCGGCCACCTCCTTGCGCGCCCTCGGCCCCAAGCATTGGAACGCCGCCTATGTGCAACCCTCCCGCCGCCCGAAAGACGGGCGCTACGGCGAAAACCCTAATCGCCTGCAGCATTACTACCAGTTTCAGGTGATCCTGAAACCCTCGCCTGACAATATCCAGGAACTCTACCTGCAATCCTTGCGCGAACTCGGCGTGGACACCGAAAAGCACGACATCCGCTTCGTCGAGGATGACTGGGAAAGCCCCACCCTCGGCGCATGGGGCTTAGGCTGGGAAGTCTGGTGCGACGGCATGGAAGTCACCCAATTCACCTACTTCCAGCAAGTCGGCGGCATCGAATGCAAGCCCGTCTCCGGCGAAATCACATACGGCTTAGAGCGCCTCGCCATGTACATCCAGGGCGTGGAAAACGTCTATGACCTGAAATACAACGACCGCGGCGTCACCTACGGCGACATTTTCCTGCAAAACGAACGCGAATTCTCCGCCTATAATTTAGAATACGCCGATACCGCCCAGTTGCTCCGGCATTTCAAGGACGCCGAATCCGAATGCCAGCAGCTGATCGAAAAGAACCTCCCCCTCCCCGCCTACGACCAGTGCATCAAGGCCAGCCACCGTTTCAACCTGCTGGACGCGCGCGGCGTCATCTCCGTGACTGAGCGCGCCGCCTACATCGCCCGCGTGCGCGCACTCGCCAAGGCGTGCTGCGAAGCTTGGGTGGCGAAGGAGGCGGCATGAAGCTGATCGGGCTGCTCGGCGGCACCAGCTGGCCGTCCACCATCGACTATTACCGCCTGCTCAATGAAATGGCGCAGGCGCGTTTCGGCGGCGAGCATTCGGCGAACCTGCTGCTCAAAAGCATCGACTACCATTCTATCAAAAGCCGCTACGCAACCGCCTGGCAGGAAATCCCGCCGCTGCTGAAAAAAGAGCTGCGCGCATTAATTGCGCTGAAACCGGATTGCATCCTGCTCTGCAACAATACGCTGCACAAGGCGCTGGACCAGATCATGCCGGAGCTGGATACCTACATCCCCTTTTTCCACATCGCCGACATCACCGCCCGGCATTTGCGCGAACGCAACCAGCGCAACATCCTGCTGCTGGCCACCAAGCTCACGATGGAAGACGGGTATTACGCGGGCAGGCTTGAAGCCGAAGGCGCAACCGTTACCCTCCCTACCCCGGAAGAACGCATCCGCGTACAGGAAGCTCAAACCCGCCTCGCCCATAATGAACATCGGCCTGAAGACCGCGCCTTTTTCCGTAATCTGCTGAAGCGCTATTCCCATCTGGATGCCGCCGTGCTCGCCTGCACCGAATTGCCGCTGGTGATCACGCAGGAGGAATCCGCCTTGCCATTGGTCAACCCGGCAGCGCTGCAATGCGCCGCCGCCTTCGACTATGCCACACAAGCATCCGACTTCGGGATTCACCCCTACCGCCCCGAATGGCGCGAGCAGATCAAGCAGCTCATTATCTCCACGCAGCATGAATTTGGCGTCCCCATCACGCTGGCAGACCAGCCGGACCTTGATAATATCCCCGCCGTTTACCAGCAGGGAAACGGCAATTTCTGGGTGGCCGTGGAAAATAATGAAGTCATCGGCACGGTTGCGCTGATCGACCGCGGGCAAGGCACCGGCATCCTGCGCAAAATGTTCGTCCGCCATGACCGGCGCGGCGCTTTGCACGGCGTGGCGCAAGCCCTGCTGGACGCATTGCTTGCCTGGAGCCGTGAGAAAAACACGCACGACATCTATCTCGGCACCGGCGACTTTTTCGCCTCGGCGCAATATTTCTACCGCAAAAACGGCTTCCAGCTGATTGCCGATGAATCCTTGCCGCCCCATGTGCAGTCCGTGCGCATGAAAGTCGATAATTGCCACTACCACAGGAGGCTCGCCGCATGACCGAACTCGCCATTACCATCGTCGACGCCTTCACCGACACGCCGTTCAAAGGAAACCCGGCTGGGGTATGCATCGTCAAGGACTTTCCCGCTGTGGAAACGATGCAGTCCATTGCAGCAGAGCTCAACCAGGCAGAAACCGCCTTCCTGCGCGAAACCGGCAAGAACGCCTATCACATCCGCTGGTTCACCCCGGTGACGGAAGTGGATTTATGCGGCCACGCCACCCTGGCCTCCATGCATGTGCTGCGCGAACGCGGCTTTATCAGCCTCGGCGAATCCGTCACTTTCGATTCCTTAAGCGGCCCGCTGACTGCACAGTGCGACGCCGCCGGCATCACGCTGGATTTCCCCGCGCAGCCGGGCAGGTTGCTCACCAGCACCCCGGAGCTGGAAGCCTGCCTCGGCGTCGAAATCCTGAACGCCGAACAGAACGCCACCAATATCCTCGTCAAAGTGCGCGACATGGATGCGCTGCTCGACTGCCAGCCTAATCTTGCCGCCATCAAGGCGCTGCCCGCGCAGGGTCTTATCGTCACCACCAACAGCGGCTGCGCACCCTATGATTTCGCCTCGCGCTATTTCGCCCCGCAGGTCGGCATCCCGGAAGACCCCGTCACCGGCTCGGCGCACTGCCAGCTCGCCCCCTACTGGGCAAAGAAAACCGACCGCACCATCTTCCTCGCCCGCCAGGCTTCTGCGCGCGGCGGCGATTTGCGCCTCACCCTGCAAGGCAGCCGCGTATTGATCAAAGGCCATGCTATCACCACCTTTAAAGGGGTCATGACGCTTCCCGCACCGGAAAGCGCCGCCCGTTCCGCTGCTGCGGAGAATCTATCACTGGACGCTTAAGCTATGCAACTGACTCTCCTGAAATGCAAAATCCACCGCGCCACCGTCACCGGCTCAGACCTCGCCTATGTCGGCTCCATCACGCTCGACCCCGACCTGATGGACGCCGCCGGCATCCTGCCCTATGAGCAGGTGGACGTGCTGAACATCAACAACGGCGCGCGCTTCACCACCTATGCCATCGTCTCTCCCACGCGCGGCAGCGGCGACGTCATCATCAACGGCGCCGCTGCCCGCCTGGTGCAGCGCGGCGACCTCACCATCATCTGCGCCTACGCCCAGATGACCCCCGAAGAAGCCAAATCCCACACCCCCACCGTCGTGCACGTGGACACAGCAAACAAGGCGACGCATGGCTAACTTCCTTTCGTCATCCCAGCGCAGGCCGGGATCCATGCCATGCATCCGCATTTCCGCCAGATGCCATGCCCTAACCGCCCTCCACATGGATCCCGGCCTGCGCCGGGATGACAAGGAATAACGCATGCCTGATTTACTGCTCGAACTCTTCAGTGAGGAAATCCCCGCGCGCATGCAGCGCGATGCCGAGAACCATCTTGGTTCAGCCTTACAACGTGGACTGCATGAAAGAGGCTATTCGCTATCGACGCAGGGCCAGCAGCTAATTACACAAACATTTGTCACTCCGCGCAGGCTTGCTGTAGCAATGAGGGATATTCCGCATACGCAAGCCGACATTACCATTGAACGCAAAGGCCCTAAAACAAATGCACCGCAAGCTGCAATTGATGGATTCCTCCGCTCCACCGGCCTATCGCTTGCGCAGCTGGAAAAGCGCATGGTTGGTAAGGATGAATGCTATTTCGCCTTCACCGAGCAGAAAGGCCGCCCCACCGCCGAAGTATTAAAAGAACTGATTGAGGAAATACTGGCCACCTTCCCCTGGCCGAAATCGATGCGCTGGGGCGATCATGACATTCGCTGGGTGCGCCCGTTACATAATATCCTATGCCTCTTTGGTAATAGCGTTATTCCCGTAACCTTCGGCCCGCTTACCGCCAACAATTCCACCAAAGGGCACCGCTTTCTCTCGCCGGGAGAAATCAAATTTGAAAATGGAAAAATTAGTGCTCCAGAATATAGGCATAAATTAAACGAAGCTTATGTTGAAGCTGACTTTTTCTCTCGCAAAGAAATCATACTGAAGCAAATCCACCAACTTGCTGCTGCAAAAAATTGCACAATCGTAGAAGACGAAAAACTCCTCGACGAAGTCACCGGCCTGGTGGAATGGCCGGTTGCGCTCCTTGGCTCCATCGACGCTGAATACATGGAACTACCGCGCGAAGTGCTGGTGTCGGTCATGCGCACCCACCAGAAATATTTCGCCCTCGAAGACAGCACCGGCAAACTCGCCCCGCACTTCATCACCATCGCCAACCGCTTCACCGCCGATAACGGCCAAGCCATCATCTCTGGCAATGAGCGGGTCTTACGCGCCCGCTTCGCCGACGGCAAATTCTTTTGGGATCAGGATAGGAAGAAAAAACTCGAAGACTGGGCCGAAGGCCTGAAAGACGTCACCTACCACGCCAAACTCGGCACCATTGCCGACAAGGTGGAACGCATCACCGC
>CAYPEF010000145.1:0-4356 GCA_964409675.1 uncultured Rickettsiales bacterium
CTTCGTGCACTTCGCCGATTTTGTGCGACTTGCCGGTATAATAGAGAATACGCTCGGTGGTGGTGGTTTTGCCTGCGTCGATATGCGCGCAGATACCGATATTGCGATAGTCTTTTAATGGTGTTTTGCGGGGCATAGTCGAACCTTACCAGCGATAATGCGAGAAGGCCTTGTTCGCCTCGGCCATTTTATGGGTGTTTTCACGCTTGGTGACGGCACCGCCACGGTTCTGCGCGGCGTCGAGCAATTCACCGGCCACGCGGTCCTGCATGGTTTTTTCCTTGCGGTCGCGGGAGGCGGCGATCAGCCAGCGCAGCGCTAGCGCCAGACGGCGTTCGGGGCGCACTTCGGTCGGCACCTGATAGGTGGCGCCACCAACGCGGCGTGAGCGCACCTCCACGCTCGGCTTGATATTATCGATTGCGTCATGGAATACTTTCAGCGGGTCCTGCGAGGTGCGCTTCTGGATCATTTCCAGCGCGCCGTAAGCAATCGCTTCAGCGGCGGACTTCTTGCCGGAATACATCATAGTGTTAATCAGCTTGGAAAGCACCTGATCACCAAATTTCGGATCTGGCAATACTTCTCTTTTCTGGGCGGAATGGCGACGCGACATAGTTTCCTGATTCCCTTATTTCGGACGTTTCGCGCCGTATGCGGAGCGCGACTGTTTACGGTTCTTGACACCCTGCGTATCCAGCGTGCCACGGATGATGTGATAGCGCACACCCGGCAAGTCCTTCACGCGGCCGCCGCGGATCAGCACTACCGAGTGCTCCTGAAGGTTGTGACCTTCGCCGGGAATGTAGCCGAATACTTCATAGCCATTGGTGAGACGCACGCGGGCCACTTTACGCAGCGCCGAGTTCGGTTTTTTCGGCGTAACCGTCTTCACCTGGGTGCAGACGCCACGCTTCTGGGGGCATGCCTCCAGGTGCGCGGATTTATTGCGCTTCGGTTGGGCCTCGCGGGATTTCCGCACCAACTGATTGATCGTTGGCATGCAACTTCCTCAATTTTCTCAAGATTATTCTTTAAAAAAGCCTTAACCGCTGGGAGCGGAGGCGCGTAATCTAATGTTGTGAGGGGGGTGCGTCAAGCGATTTGTTGCTATTTTCGTAACTATTTTATGATAGTATGTAAAAAATCCACAAAGGGGGTTGGCTAGGGTATAAAAAATAGGTATGGAAATGATATCCGCCAAAGACCATAGGATTCACATGCTGCCATCATCCGCTGCGCCGGTCGATCCCGGCGCTCCGATACGCCCTTACCGTCCCTCCGGCGCTTATGCGAAGCGCAACCGCGCCAAACGCACCCTTTCCCGCTATTTCGGACTGCTGATGCTAGGCGCAGTTTCCGCTAGCGCCATCACCCTTTCCCTGATGAAGCCTGCCCCTGTTACCGCCGACCTATCCGAGCCCACCGCGCATAGCGAAGAAGCCATGGCTATGGATATGGATGCCAATAACAACGTAAATGTGGAAACGGCCATGGCCGTTGACGTCACGGCGCATGAGGAGCTTGCCCCCGAAGCTATCGCATCGGCGGAAAATGCTCAGTTGCCCGTATCCATGCGCCTGCAGGTTTCCGGCGGCGATACGCTGCTGAACATCCTCACCGACACCGGCGTCACTTATGAGGAAGCCTACGGCGCGGTGCAGGCGGTGCGTAAAATATACGATCCCAAAAAGCTCGACATTGGTCAGCATATCGCCGTGTCGCTGGATCCCAGCATGGATAACCCCACCGTTCCGGTGATCTCCTCCCTCTCCTTTCCGATCTCCCAGACCGCGAGCGTCCATGTGACGCGTGACGATGACGGCGTGTTCGAGGTAAAGAAAATCGAAGCGCCGCTCAGCAAAGCGCCGGTGCGCGCGAGCGGCGTGATTACTAGCAGCCTGTATGAAACCGGCATCGAGCTCGGCGTGCCCGCGAGCATGCTGGGCGAGATGATCAAGGTCCTCAGCTACGACGTGGACTTCCAGCGCGACATCAAGCGCGGCAACAAGCTGGAAGTGGTGTATGAGCGCCTGCAGACGCCCGACGGCAAAACCAGCGGCTTTGCCGGCTTGGCCTATGCTTCGCTTGATCTGGGCGACCGGGTGCTTTCCTTCTACCGCTATACCGATAAAAACGGCGTCACCGACTATTACAATGAAAAGGGCGAATCCTTACGCAAGGCGCTCCTGCGCACTCCCATCAACGGCGCACGTGTTTCCTCCGGCTTCGGCATGCGCCACCATCCGGTGCTGGGTTACACTAAAATGCATCGCGGGGTTGACTTTGCCGCCGCTATTGGCACGCCAATTTATGCCGCCGGTGACGGCACCATCGCCTTTGCCGGCATCAAGGGCGGGTACGGCAACTATGTGCAGATCAAACACACTGATAAATATGCCACCGCTTATGGCCATGCCAGCCGAATCGCGCCCGGCATTAAGCCCGGCGTGCGCGTGCGCCAGGGCCAGGTAATCGCCTATGTCGGCTCCACGGGGCGCTCCACGGGGCCGCATTTGCATTATGAGATCCTGATGGGTGGCACGCAGATCAACCCATCCGGCGTAAAATTCAAAACCGGCAACACGCTGGCAGGCCGCGAACTGGCATCGTTCCGCAAGAATGTCGATCAGGTGCAGGCCATGCGCAAGTCTGATCCCAAAGTAAATAAACTTGCCATGCTGAGATCATCAGCAACAAATTAACAACCTTGGCCATAGCATCATATACTTATTGTTTTTATGAGGCGTGCCGGGTTTACATTAATTGAAATTTCGATCGTTCTTGTCATTATCGGCCTGATTATCGGCGGTGTACTGGTGGGGCAAGACCTTATTAAAGCAGCCAGCATACGCGCCACCATCAGCCAAATCGAGAAATTCAACACAGCATCCCATACATTTCAGATCAAGTATGGCGGCCTACCGGGTGATCTGGAAGCTGCCAAGGCTAGCGCCTTTGGCCTAACTACCAGCATGTTTGCATCGCCGGGCGCATTAGGGCAGGGTGACGGTAACGGGCTGATTGAAGCCGGAGCCAGCACATCTGCCACACCATCAGGTGTTGCTCTAAGCAGAGAAACGCTGGCTTTCTGGCGACAGCTTGGCGATGCAAACCTAATCGAAGGATCTTTTGGTAACGCCACTTCATGCGCAACAAAAGACGCATGCGCGGCGCTTATACCAACATCAAAACTCGGCAATGGAAACCTCGTCATTATAAATGCAGCGCAGGGTTTTAACTACTACGGCATTACCGGTATTAACTCCGCCACAGGTTATTATGCGAACGCCTGCTGCAATAGCATCACCCCGCAAGATGCATACAGTATTGATTCCAAAGTAGATGACGGCCTTCCTTTTTCAGGCCTTGTACAGCCATTCGATATGATCAATACCGGCGGTTATACTGCGGGCGGATATGGCGGTACTGGCGCCGCATTCTGGCTGGTTCCGTCCAGTGCAAGCAATACGCTCACAACCTGCGCTACCGCAGGGGCATATGTACTATCCGGATCCGACGCTACAAGCAGCAACTGCTCATTACGGTGGCGGTTCAACTAGGTTATTTTACGCAGCGTTCTACTGCACGCTAGCACCACGCTTGATTAAAAGCCCTTCTTCGCCCGCAGTCACCTGTACATTGCTGCCATCCGGCACTTTGCCTTCTAGCAGCATACTCGCGAGCGGGTTTTGCAGGCTGCGCTGGATAACCCGCTTGAGGGGCCGCGCGCCATACACCGGGTCGAATCCGGCTTCGGCCAGCCAGTCTTTGGCCTTGCCGTCCAGCTCCAGCGTGATTTTGCGCTCGGCGAGCCGCGCTTTCAACCCACTCATCTGGATGTCCACAATATCGTGCATCTGCGCCTGGCTTAAGCGGTTGAAGAGGATGATCTCATCCAGCCGGTTCAAAAATTCGGGCCGGAAGGATTTGCGCACCACGCCCATCACCTGATCGCGCACTGTGCCGGTGATCTCGTTCGCGTTGGCAAGGAATTCCGCGCCCAGATTGGAGGTGAGCACGATCAGCGTATTGCGGAAATCCACCGTGCGCCCCTGCCCGTCCGTCAGGCGGCCGTCATCCAGCACCTGCAGGAGGATATTGAACACGTCAGGATGCGCTTTTTCTACTTCATCGAATAATATCACCTGATACGGGCGGCGGCGCACCGCTTCCGTCAGGCTGCCGCCTTCCTCATACCCCACATACCCCGGAGGAGCACCCACAAGGCGCGCCACCGCGTGCTTTTCCATGTATTCCGACATATCAATGCGTATCAGTGCCGCTTCGTCATCGAAAAGGAAAGATGCTAATGCTTTGGTCAGTTCGGTCTTGCCCACGCCTGTCGGCCCGAGG
>CAYPEF010000146.1:0-4338 GCA_964409675.1 uncultured Rickettsiales bacterium
GCAAAGCCATGCAGGCGCAAATCCTTGCCATGCAGGCTGAGTTCGCCGCGGAAGAAGAGGAAATGCGCCATTTGCTTTCGAATTTAGATGCAGCCGAAGAACAGCTGGTCACTGACCGGGCAATCATGGCTACAAGCCGTCGCGTCGATACCGGCCATGGCAGCGCGCGCAAGCGTCACTCAAAGGGGGTTGAATGACCACAAGCAAAAAGCCTGCCGCAGCGACATCTGATACCGAGGCGGAAGAAGAACGCTTTTTTCTCAAACTTTATGTGGCGGGAAAAACGCCTAAATCTATTCGTGCCTTTGAGAACCTGAAGAAAATCTGTGAAGATTACCTGAAAGGACGCTATGAGATTGAGGTAATAGATCTGCTGAAAAACCCGCAGCTCGCCAAAGGCGATGAAATCATTGCATTGCCCACCCTGGTGCGACAATTGCCGCATCCCATCCGCAAGATTATCGGCGATCTTTCCAACACTGAGCGCACGCTGGTCGGGTTACAGATCAAGCCTTCGTGAATATGAGCGATAAATTTTCTCCACATTCCCAGAAAATGTCACTGGCAGAAGAAAACCGTGCGCTGCGTGACCGGTTGGAAGTGGCCGAAGCCACCATCCGTGCCATTCGCGGCGGCGAGGTAGACGCTCTGATTGTAGAGGAAGATAATAAAACTGCTGTCAAGCACATTGTGGATGATGAAATACTCGCGCAGTCCATCCTGGAGCAGGTGGCGGACGCGGTGGTGATCTGCAATGAAAAAGGCATCATCCTGCGCGCCAGCCGCGCCGTGAACGAGATGTTCGACGAGAATCCGCTGCAAAAGCCGTTCGATCAGGTATTTACCCTCTACACCCCGAATAGGGCCGAGCAAAAGCCGCTCGATTTCCAGTCGCTTGTTTTTAGCGAAAATCTGCGCGGCTATGAGGTGACAACCCGTTACGGCAATGATGAATTCTTCCTTCTGCTGAGCGTGGGCCTGCTTCGCTCGGACGCGGATAGCCTGCTGGGCGCGGTGATTACACTAACCGACATCACCGACCGCAAGCGCGCTGAAGCATCGCTGCGCCAGGCAGACCGCCGCAAGGATGAATTCCTGGCGACACTCGCGCACGAACTGCGAAACCCCCTCGCGCCGCTTTACAACGCGCTCAATATCCTGAAAATCGGCGGCAACCCTGTGATTATGCGCGAGGCGCAGAGCACCATGTCGCGCCAGTTGCAGCAGATGGTGCGGCTGGTGGATGATTTGCTCGACGTCTCGCGCATCTCGCGCAACATGATTGAGCTGCGAAAAGAGCGCATCAGCTTCAACACGGTGATTGAAAACGCGCTGGAAACCGCCAAGCCACTAATCGAAGCGCAGCACCACCGCTTCATAGCGGAGCTTCCCGCCAAAACCATCTATCTCGATGCGGATCTCACGCGCATGGCGCAGATATTCGCTAACCTCCTTAATAATGCCGCCAAATACACGCCGCAAGGCGGCAGCATTCACTTGCTGGCGACCATGGAAAATGAGGGGCTGGCCGTAAGCATCCGCGATAGCGGCATCGGCATTGAGCGGAGCATGCTGCCTAAGATTTTTGAAATGTTCTCGCAAGTGGATAATTCCTTCGAGCGCTCGCATGGCGGGCTCGGCATTGGCCTGTCGCTGGTAAAAAATCTGCTCGCTTTGCACGGCGGCACCATTGAGGCCCGCAGCGCCGGTATCGGTGAGGGAAGTGAATTCATCGTCTGGCTGCCGGTATCGGTTGAAGCCGAGGCGGAGGCCCCGCAGGCGGACGAGCCGGAAACCTCCGCGCGCGACGGCCTGCGCGTGCTGGTGGTGGACGACAATGTACCATCGGCCAAAACTATGGGCTGGATGCTGGAGCTGATGGGTCACACGGCGGAACTCATCCATGACGGCGAAGCCGTGCTGAGCGCCGCCCAGCAGTTCCGCCCGGACGTGGTGCTGCTGGATATTGGCTTGCCCGGGCGCAGCGGTTATGACGTCTGCCGGGAGTTGCGCCAGCATGCCGATTTCGTATCCACTACCCTGATCGCCCAGACCGGCTGGGGGCAGGAGAAAGACAAGCGCATGGCCCGCGAAGCCGGGTTCGACCATCACCTGGTCAAGCCGGTGAACGCCGAGGTGCTGGGAAAAATACTTGATACTATCGACGCTTAACCCGCATCAATTTTCCCTTGTTCATTCGCCTCCACCCTTATAATATCCCCGCTCTTATTGTCACCGCCCCGTGCTGTCGTAGCTCAGCTGGTAGAGCATCGCATTCGTAATGCAGGGAGCGACAGCGGCGCGAGTGGGAAGTAAGTTTGGAAGGACAAAGAGTTAGTAAGTAATCATAACGCTGATGCATCACTCGTATCAGCGCCATGTCAGCAAAAGGTTTGCAAACGCTTGGTATAGTTTGTAAATCCCCTCATGGGCCGCCTTAGCTCAGTTGGTAGAGCACATCATTCGTAATGATGGGGTCGTAGGTTCGAATCCTATAGGCGGCACCATTTCCATCAGAAAATCACCAAAATAAAATCCGCGAGCATTGCTGCTACGCGGATTCAAATGTCATCTTTAAGTTACCACACCTCGGCATGGTGCCGGGAGTTGTAATCGCCTAAATACGAGCGCAGGCCTATTCCCCTTGCGGGTATTGTATTGAGCCTACTCCCGACGCATGAGCGTGCGGAAGCAGGGCTTTGTGATACGAGCCTACTTTAAAAACTTAATCGCAGTATTTAGGGGATTACAGCCCCCTCGGGGGATACGATAAAATGTTGAGCAATCAATGTCAAAGCAATCAGACAATACTGCCCCGATCTGAGTAGACGAGAACTCTGGCTTGCTTGAGTTTAATCTTCCCAATTTCCAATTCGCGTTTCCGTAAATCGATCACGATATGTTTCATGGCTTCGGTAAGTGCAAACTTGATGTCCTTCTCTGTCAGCTCTGCCTGACACCACTTGCTACATAATTTGCCTTCGAAGGACTCTTCGATCTTGCATAAGATGCATTCACTCATATGCTGTAAGTCATATGGGCTAAGGCTGTAAAATAGGTCGGCAAATTTTAAGTATGGGCTTTCCATAGGATACTCCTCTGAAATGGTTGATAAAATCCCCTTGTGGGAGATAAAATCTAACCGCCAGAAGACAACCTATAATTGATATGACGACGGCACATGCAATTTATTGGCTAACTGCCCCGTTTAGAAATTACGGGTGCTGAGTATAAAAGAAGACTTAGAAAGGCGTGATAAATCAAAGCTAGCGAACGGGCTTCCGATGTTTCCCAGCGTTTTGCCAGGGCGAAAATTCTGCAGGTAATAGGCCCCCGTGAAGCCCACTTCTTCCAGGCGGCGAATGATGGCGTTAATATCCTCCTCGTCGAGCAGATCGGCATGAACGGTGGTGCGCACTTCCAACCCCACTCCGGAGGCAACGAGCAGCGCAAGCGAGCGGTCGAAGGATGCGTAGCCGTCATACCCCGTGATGCTAGAGAACAAATCGGCTGGTGCCTTAAAGTCGAGTGCTACATAATCAATCAGACCTGCACCCAACATCTGAGCCAACATGTCGGGATTAGTGCCGTTGGTATCCACCTTAATTTTATAGCCGAGCGACTTAAGATAGCCTGCGAATTCTGGAAGCTGGGTACTCATCATGCACTCGCCGCCCGATAGCACTACGCCTTCGAGCAGGCCTTTGCGTGATTCCAAAAACTCGACCACCTGCTGTGCAGGCAATTTGGCCAGCTCTCCCTTCACCAACTCAGGATTATGGCAATAGCTGCATGCCATGTTGCACCCAGAGAACCACAAAATACAGGCGGTATGCTCAGGGTAATCCTGAAAGGTGAAGGGAGTGATGCTCGTGATGGGGAGCTTGTTTAATGCCCACTGCAACACGCATTCTCCGTGGTGAAGAGTGGCAGGTGCGGTGCATTTTCTTTGAAATGCTTGCGCTCCTTATGCTCGCCTTTTTTGCCGAGGTTGAAGCTCGCCACCGGACGGTGGTAACCCATCACCCGCGTCCACACCAGCGTCTCCTTGCCGCAATCGGGGCAATGGGCCTGTTCGCCGGTGAGGTAGCCATGGGTTTCGCAGACGGAGAACACCGGTGTGATGGTGATGTAAGGCAAACGGTAATTTTCGATCACCTTCCGCACCAGCCGTTTACACGCTTCGCCTGAGGAAATCTTTTCGCTCATGTAAAGATGCAGCACTGTGCCGCCTGTGTATTTACACTGCAGTTTGTCCTGCAGGTTGAGGGCCTCGAACGGGTCTCCGGTATAGCCCACTGGGATCTGCGTGGAGTTGGTGTAGTAGATGTTCTCCTC
>CAYPEF010000147.1:0-4326 GCA_964409675.1 uncultured Rickettsiales bacterium
CCCCCGCGCAGAACCCGCGCGGCTGGGCCAGGATGATGGTTAGCATAAAGGGCCTTCTTGGTTCAAAGGGCTATTTTCCTTAATAATCTGCCGTTTTGCAACTCTAATAAGCACCCATTTAACATTGTCACCCCGCCGCATGGCGGGGTCTGGGGGAAAATGCATGGCATTTTCCGGCGTTGCCTGGCAACGCCACCGGATCCCGCAACTTGTGCGGGATGACAAGAATAATTAGGCTGCCAAATACCCCTCCGACTGCATTTCATGCAGGCGGGAGACGGTGCGCTGGAATTCAAAGCTGCCGTCGCCGGTGGGGTAGAGGGCTCCCGCGGGGGCGGCGGCGGTGCAGATGAGTTTGGTTTTGTTTTCATAGAGTGCGTCGATCAACGTCACGAACCGCTTGGCTTCGTTGCGCTTTTCGGGGGAGAGGAGGGGGATGCCGGTCAGCACCAGCGTTTCGCAGGCTTCGGCGATGGCGAGGTAATCCGCAGGCCCTAGCGGCATTTCGCATAATGAGTCGAAGCTCGCGCAGGCGATGGAGGCGCTTTTCATGGTAAGCGCAAGCTTCCGCCCGTTCACCTCCAGCACCAGCTGCGAAGGGCGGTTTTCGGGCGCGAGGATATTGAGCGTATGCTCCACGAACAAATCCGCATCCTTGCCGAGCGGCGAGAAATACACCCGGTGGAGCGATTTCATCGCCTGCATGCGGTAATCGCGCGGGCTGGTGAGGGCGACCACCTGCATCTTCGCCTCCAGCAGTGCCGTGAGCTTATTGAACCGCTCCTTCTGCACGCCGCCGGTATAGAGCGAGGCGGGCGGATGGTTAGAGGTGGAGACGATGACCACGCCCGCCTCCAGCAGCCCCTCGAACAGGCGGAAAATGAGCGAGGCGTCCGCCACGTCGGTGGCCTGCAATTCGTCGAAGCAAAGCAATTGCGTATTGGCAATGATCTCATCCACCAACACCATCATCGGATCGCCGAAGGTGGGGTTTTTCTGCGCCAGCCCGCGCAGATCGTGCAGCCGTGCGTGCACGTTCTGCATGAAGCGGTGGAAATGGATGCGGGTTTTCTTCTCTACCGGCGCGGCATCGAAAAACAAATCCATCAGCATTGACTTCCCGCGCCCTACATTGCCCCAGATATAAAGGCTTTGCGGCGCGGCGGCGGGCTTTTGCAGGAAGGAGAGCAGGCCGCTTTTGCGCTCCTTCATCTCCGCCAGCTGCTCATAGAGCGCCTGCAAATGGGCGAGCACGTCCAGCTGAGCCGGGTCCAGCGTGAAGCGGCCTTCGCTCACCAGCGCGTGATAGGCTTTCTCAGGCGCTTGCGGGGCAGGCGGGGCGGGATGGGGTTGCGCTTTCATGGGGGTTGTCGTAAACCAGAGTCATGCAAATGGCAATCGCGGAAAACAAGGCGGAACTGAGGGCGCTCACGCAAACCTTGCGCGCGGGCGGCAAGAGCCTTGCGTTTGTTCCCACCATGGGCGCGCTGCATGACGGCCATATGCAACTGGTGCGCGAGGCGAAAAAACATGCCGACGCGGTGGTGGCGAGCATTTTCGTGAACCCCAAACAATTCGGCCCTAACGAAGATTACGCCCGCTACCCGCGCACGCTCGATCAGGACAAGGCCCTGCTGGAGCGCGAAGGCGCAAGCATCCTCTACCTTCCCTCGGTGGAGGATATGTACGCAGCTGGGTTTGCAACCAACGTTCATGTAAGCGGTGTCAGCGAGGGCCTCTGCGGCGCGGCCCGCCCCGGCCATTTCGACGGCGTGGCGCTGGTGGTGGCGAAGCTCCTGCTGCAAGCGGGCGCGGACGTGGCGCTGTTCGGCGAGAAGGACTACCAGCAGCTCTGCGTCATCCGCCGCATGGTGGCGGATCTGGATATTCCCGTGGAGATCATCGGCGTGCCCACGCACCGGGAGGAGGATGGCCTGGCCATGTCGTCGCGCAACCGGTATTTATCGAAGGAGGAGCGCGCCATTGCCCCGCTGCTGGCCAAAACCCTGCGGGAGGCGGCGGATTACCTGCGCCAGCACCCCTTCAACGTGGATAACGCCCTGTCGCTTGCGGCCTACAATCTCACCCATCACGGCTTCACCAAGCTGGATTACATCGAGCTTCGCGCCGAAAATTCGCTCACCCCGCTCCCCTCACTCACCCACCCCGCCCGCCTGCTGGCCGCCGCATGGCTGGGGAATACAAGGTTGATTGATAATGTGCCGGTTGTGCCTGACCGCTAATTTCCTCTCCCTACAAGGGGGCTAAACTGCGCGATTGCCGAAACCCATTGCCAAGCCGCCGCCTTTGGCTCTATACCGTTAATCCTTCCGCCGATGCGCACCCGTAGCTCAGCTGGATAGAGTACCGCCCTCCGAAGGCGGGGGTCGTGAGTTCGAATCTCGCCGGGTGCGCCATTATTGAAAATTTTAAAAGATTGCTTGTTATGCAGTTTAGAATTTAGATAATCGTTATATGAAGTTACATCTGGCAGATGAACTTGGTGAAGTGCTACCAGAGCGCATTAAGAAATTATCCAAGTTGATAGCGCGTAAACCGAATAGCTTCACTGAAGAATGGGCTGCAACTCCTGACGAAGCTTTTAAACTATATACTAGAACTAGCACCATCAATCTATTGATGAATATTAATGATTTTCTTATTGAGTATGGGTATCCCTTTCCAGCATACATTAATATAAAATCGCAATTAAATGATCCATCAAGCAGTATGGATTGGCATTTAGCAAAAAAGAAATTACGTCTAATAAAAACTTTTAGAAATCCAACTTTGTTTGATTTGATATACCTTTCTATATTTTTTAAAATAAGTCTTTCATCCCGTCACTTTTTAATGGAAAGAATTTTCGATACTCATCAAAACATAATATTTGATTATATTTCAAATAAGCAAATCCTATCTGAAAAAATAATTGTTATTAAGGAAATAAAAAAGGCTTATAAGAAAAAGCTTTGGGCAGCATGTATTACAACTGCTATGCCATTATTGGATTATATCATTCGATCATATTGTGAGACTGATAGTTTAAGAGTTTCCTTGCAAACATTACGCAAAGCTTTTTTTGAAAAAGCTGAGTTATCAGTTGATCATTTAAAACCTGGATATGCAATTTTGGATGAGAAATACAATCCAGAAAAAGAAATTTTAGAAAATAAAATTATACATAATGTAGAGGAAGACCTAAGAATATCAGGTATTTACCTGGCATCTTTTTTTGAGTTTTTAAAGCGATATTATGAGTCTTATGATTCCGCTAAAACAAGGCCAGCTTCTGAGCTCAATCGTCATGCAATTATGCATGGTGCATCTTCTTGCTGGACAAAAATTAATGCAGTGTGCTTGCTAACTTTCTTACATCTAACATTGCAATTAGAAGCACCATTGAAAATATTGTTACATAGTAATTTTCATAGCGAAGACTAGAAATTTTTTAATTATTTGACGTCACCCACACCCGCGTAAACTCCGCCCCAAAAAAGAAAATCTGCGCAGAGTAATAAATCCATACCAGTAGCACCACCACGGAACCCGCCGCGCCGTAGGTGGAGCCGATGGTGCTGCTGCCGAGGTAGAGGCCGATCAGGTATTTGCCCACGGTGAAAAGCAGGGCCGTGAGCAGGGCGCCTATCCATACATCCTGCCAGCGTACCGGCGTGTCGGGGAGGTATTTGAACATCAGCGCGAACAGCAGCGCGATGATGGCGAAGGAAACGAGCGTGTTCACCAGCTGCATCACGGGCGCAAGCTGCGGCAGCAGGCCGGTGAAATAGGTGCCAAGGGCTGTCAGCAGGGCGCTTACGATCAGCGATACCATCAGCAGGAATCCCGCCCCCAGTACCATGGTGAAGGAGAGGAACCGCTCACGCACCATGCGGATGAAGCCGCGCCCCGCTTCCGGCTTCACGCCCCAGATGATATTCAGCGCGTCCTGCAACTGCCCGAACACGCCGGACGCGCCGAACAGCAGCGTGGCCACGCCCGCAAGCATCGCCCAGAAGCCTTCCTCCGGCTTGTGCGCGTTGGCAATGGCGGCCTGAATGGCCTCCGCGCCCTGTTCGCCCATCAGCCCGCGCATCTGCGACACCAGCTCGCCGCTCGCCGCCTCCCGCCCGAACATCAGCCCGGCGATGGCGATCACGATCAGCAGCAGCGGGCCAATGGAGAGCACGCTGTAAAACGCCAGCGCCGCGCCAAGCATGGGCGCATTATCCGCCCGCCATTTGCGGAAAGTGGCGGGGAGGAGATGGCGGAGGGAGGCAAGGAGGGGCATGGTGTTATGAGCTTGGGGTTTTAGCGTTATTTTCG
>CAYPEF010000148.1:0-4282 GCA_964409675.1 uncultured Rickettsiales bacterium
GGCCAGCCGCGCGCGCGGGATATGGTGCCAGCGGATGATCTCCGCCTTGGAGAACCAGTTCAGGTAATGATAGGTGTAGGCAAACGACAGGAAACCGAAGGCGGAGGCAATCGGCTGGCTGCCGGCGTGGAAGATGGTTTGCATATAAGCGGCCACCTGCGTGAAGAAAGTGAGGCCGGCGAGTATGCCTGCCTGCTGTTCGGGGAACGGCGTTTCAACCGGCCAGAAAAGGAAGCTCAGCGCACCTACCAGCAGCGCTAGAAGGCTGAGATAGGCGCTGGCGGAGCGGCTGCGGATGGCGCCGGCCAGCATGAAGGCGGCGGTGAAGACGAACACGTGCAGCACTGTCGGCAGCATCAGCGCGATGAACATGCGCACCGGGCCGAAACCGGCCAGCATTGCAAGCAGCGCTACCGACATCACGGCCAGCCCGGCACGCCTGCCCGCCGAGAGTGGCAGCAGCATGGCCAGCGACGCGATCAGGGCAATGACATAAAGTTCCGGCGAAAACGGCGACAGCAGCAGGAGGGTGACGGTGATCAGCGTGAAGACCAGCGGTGCGTTGGCCGGGTTTTGCGCGAAATACTTGCGGTCGTGCAGCCAGGAAATCTGCGTCAGGTAATGCGCGGGGCCGAGAAAGGCGTAAGACGCTACCAGCAAATGATACGGGTAATAATGCGCGGCGATGCAGGTGGCGATGATAAACAGGGTATTGAGGTGATTGATGCGGCTGACGATCATGGTTCTACTTGCGTGGCGCGGCGGCGCGGCGCAGGCGGTCGTTGATGGCGATACCGATACCGTGCTCGGGGATGGGCATGGCGGCGATGGATGCATAGTCCGGGCGGTCAAGGCGGCGCAGGTAATCGAACAGGTGGGAGGCGGCTTCGCGCAACTCCCCTTCCCGGCTTAAATTTAAGGTAAAGGCAGCGCCGCTCAGTGCATTCGGGCCGTAGGCGAGCAGCGCTTCGGTGGGGCGTACTGAAGTGGCATTCAGGCGCAGTGGCAGGCTGGGGGCGTAGTGGCTGGCGAGCATGCCGGGGGCGGCGATGGTGGCGTCGTCGGTGGGAAGCAGCACGGCTTCCTGCAAGGCGTTTTCCAGCTCCTCGCGCGTGATGGAGCCAGGGCGCAATAGCACCGGTGCATGACCGGTGAGTGCAAGCACGGTGGATTCTAAACCGATGGCGCATGCACCGCCGTCAAGGATAAATAGGCAATCCGGAAATTCGCTGCGCACATGCGCAGGCGTGGTTGGGCTGATGCGCCCGGAGCGGTTGGCGCTGGGGGCGGCGATAGGGATGCCTGCTTCGTGCAGCAAGCTTTGCGCCACCGGATGCACGGGCACGCGCACGGCTATGCTGTCCAGCCCGGCACTGACAAGGAGTGAAATGCCGCTTTCGGGTCTTCGCGGCAGCACCAGCGTGAGCGGGCCGGGCCAGAAGCGCTGCGCTAATTTTTCTGCGCGCGCATCGAATGTGACTTCGGCGGCGGCGGCTTCGGGGCTGGCGAAATGCACGATCAGCGGGTTGAAGGAGGGGCGGCCCTTGCGTGTGAAGATCTCCGCGACGGCTTTTCCGTTGCGTGCATCCGCGCCGAGGCCATACACCGTCTCGGTGGGGAGCGCGACCAGTTCACCGGCGCGTAATGCTTGCGCGGCTTGTGCAATGTCCGGTTGCGATGCCATAGGCGTTGAATTGTTCATGCTTGCTTGATACTAAATATTGTAGCGGCGGTTGTTTTGCTTTATAAAATATCTCAATACTCCGTAATTCATCCGCCAACAACGGCTATTCACGCAGGAGCATATTCTATGGGTCATAAAGTCATCACCATCGCCCAGCAGAAGGGCGGAGCCGGGAAAACCACCGTGGCGGCACATCTGGCCGTGGCGCTGAGCCAGAAAGGGCGGCGCGTGGCGGTGATCGATATCGATCCGCAAGGCTCCATGGGGCACTGGCACCGCGTGCGCGAGGAGCGCTTCGGGGAAGGCTATACCGGCCTCACCTTCGCCTCCGTCTCCGGCTGGCGCGTGGCGAGCGAGGTGGCGCGGCTGAAGCGTTCGCATGATTATATCATCGTGGACAGCCCGCCGCATACCGAGACGGAAGCGCGCACCGCCATCCGCAGCGCCGACCTCATCATCATCCCCGTGCAGCCGAGCCCGACGGATTTATGGGCCTCGAAAGCCACCATCGAGCTGGCGAAGGCGGAGCGCATTCCGGTGAAGGTGGTGCTGAACCGCGTGGCCGCCAATTCGAAGCTGGCGCAGACGATTGCGGCGGAGCTGCCGGACCTCGCGCAGACTACCTTTGGCAATCGCGTGATTTTCGCTTCCTCCTTGTTAGAGGGGCGCTGTGCGACCGAGCTGGATGCAACATGTGTTGCCTCGCAGGAGGTGAAGGCACTGGTGAAGGAGATTCTCGGTATGTTTGAAACAGCGGAAAATGAACAGGAAGTTGATAATACATTAAATGAAGATAGCGATGAACCCGTTTATGTAAAAAACGAAGCTGTTCAGGCATATTAAAATGATGCGCATAATACAATGCGCATCATTTTTATATTATCTATAAAGTTGGTAAAGAGTATTTCTTATTTAAAATAGCGTCCTTATTGCATTGATCCGCACATGCTTGATACTGATCGCCACACATATCATCAGTGTATCCAAAATCTCCGGATTTAACGAGTGAATAGCACATGTCCGCATCCTTCTGGCACGAAGCATGACATGAATTTGAAACTACAACCCAAGGCGGAGTTTCATCGTCAGTTAAGGCATTTGCTGCATGAGAAAAAAATAGGTTGGAAAATGATAATAAGCTTATAATAACTGCGAAATAAAAATGGTGTAATTTCATGATTTTCTCCTCCAATTAAATAGAATAATTTCTTGAGTGAAATTAAGCCAGCACAAATCATTATAAATTAATAATGTTTCATTTTCCAGTCTATTTTCAGTAAATAATTAATATTAATCAGCGTGGCGGTGGGATTAAAAAACAAATCTGGGATAATATATTATGAGGCAATTTAATTACTTTGGCTTTGCTCATCCGCTGGGGCATTTTCTGTTGGCCGCGAGTGATGTGGGATTGGCATTCGTGGGGATTAGCGAGGCTCCTGTTTCGCCGGAAGAAATTTGTGCTTATTATGCGGAAGCCGTATTAACGGAAAACCGCGAGGCGGTGCTAGGCTACTGGGAGCAGGTAAAGGCGTTGCTGGCGGGTGAAAAGAAAATGATCTCGCTGGATATTGGTGGCACAGCATTTCAGAAACAGGTGTGGGAGGCCATGCGGCGTGTGCCGTATGGCCAGACGGTTTCCTACACGGAACTGGCAGCGGCCTGCGGTAAGCCGGAAGCCGTGCGGGCGGTGGCGAGCGCCTGCGGGGCGAACCCGGTGTGCGTGGTGTTGCCGTGCCACCGGATACTGCGCAAGGGTGGCGGCTTAGGCGGATTCGCCTGGGGGCTTTCCGTGAAGGAGAGATTGCTCGCGCATGAGGCTCAGGCGTCGCGCGTGTCCAGCGTAAGCGCGTGAAGGCCGCGGCTGAATTCGTCCTTTAGCAGCCCCATGACCAGCTGATGGCGGGCGACGCGGCTTAAACCGTGAAAAGCGTTAGAAATGATGCTGATATGCAGGTGCGTCTCGCCATTGGCATTGCCGCCCATTTCGCGCACGCCGGCATGCCCGGCATGGCGGTGGGAATCATCGCGTATTTCCAAAGTGATAGGAGAAAGCCGCTGCGTCAGCACATCATGGATTCGTTGGGTTCGTGTCATTGTCAAGTCTTGTAAAATAACGGGATTATGGCAATATGAAGTGTATGTCCACGCGCAAGCAGTCCTATAAATTTACTCCTCCCGGTGAAACGGCGGCGCGCGCCTGCGCGTCTGCCGGGTGTGCCGGTGCGGGTGAATACCGAGCGCCGAAATCGCGCGAACAATTACATGAGTATCAATGGTTCTGCCTCGACCATGTCAAGGAATATAACCAGAAATGGAATTATTTCTCCGACATGGATGCCAATGAGATCGAGTATTTCATGAAAGACGCGGTGACCGGCCACCGCCCCACCTGGGAGCGCGAGAGCCACGCGCGCGTCCGTTACGCCGATTATACGCGCAAGCTTCAGGAGGAATGGCAACGGTTCTTTCATGGCCGCGAGCAGCCGCAGCAGCAGGCCCCCTCACCCGGAATCTATTCCAAGGAGCGCAAGGCGCTGGCTGTGCTGGACATTACCGAGCCGTGCGGGGCGGACGCGCTGAAAGCGCATTACCGCA
>CAYPEF010000149.1:0-4156 GCA_964409675.1 uncultured Rickettsiales bacterium
TGCGCAAGGCGTATGGCGGCACGGTGGCGGTGGAGGATATTTCGTTTCAGGTCGGGCGCGGCGAGGTGGTGGGGCTGCTGGGGCCGAATGGGGCGGGGAAGACGACCACGATCAATATGATCCTCGGCGTGCTGGCCCCGAGCGGCGGTGCTATTTTCATCGAAGGAAGGGATCTGGCGCGCGAGCGCGTGCAGGCGCTGGCGCATACCAATTTCGCCGCCGTCTATGCGCCGTTGCCGGGGAACCTGACGGTGGAGCAGAATCTGCGCATTTTCGGCATGCTGTATGGGGTAAAGGGGCTGGCGCAGCGCATAGGGGAGTTGTGCGAGGAGTTTAACCTTGCGGCATTCCGCCGAACCAAGTGCGGCGTGCTTTCCTCCGGTGAGCAGACACGGGTGAGCCTGGCGAAGGCGATGCTCAACCGGCCCGGCCTGCTGCTGCTGGACGAGCCGACCGCCTCGCTCGACCCCGCCAGCGCACGCGATATCCGCCGCCATGTGCGGGCGCTGGCGGATACGGGGGAGAGCGGTATTTTATGGACGTCGCACAACATGAACGAGGTGACGGAAGTGTGCGACCGGGTGCTGTTTCTAGCCAAAGGGAAAATATTGCTGGAGGGCGATCCCAAAACGCTGCCGCAGGCGCATGGCAAGCCGTCGCTGGAGGAACTGTTTATCACTGTGGCGCGCGAGCCGCTGACATTGGGGCTGGAATAATATGCATATCACCCGTGTATTAGCCGTAGTGCAGCGCCAGTTTTATTTGATTCGGGGGAGCGTGGCGCGGGTGCTGCCGCTCTTTATCTGGGTGGCGGTGGATATCGTGCTGTGGGGATTCATCACCAAGTATCTCAATAGCGTGAGTGCTTCGGGGATGAATTTCGTGCCGGTGCTGCTGGGGGCGGTGCTGATGTGGGATTTCTTCACCCGTGTGATGCAAGGGGTGACGATGGCATTTTTCGAGGATGTCTGGTCGCGCAATTTCCTCAATTTCTTTGCATCTCCTTTAAGTGTTTCCGAGTATGTGTGCGGCCTGGTGATTTCGAGCATCCTCACCAGCGCGGTGGGGCTGGTGGTGATGCTGGGGCTGGGGATTGCCGTGTTCGGGCTGCCGGTGTTTGATTATGGGGCGGCGCTGGTGCCGTTTTTGCTGATCCTGTTTCTGTTCGGCATTGCCATCGGCATCGTAGGATGCACGCTGGTGATGCGTTTCGGGCCGGCGGCGGAATGGTTCATCTGGCCGATTCCGGCGTTGCTCTCTCCGTTTGCGTCGGTGTTTTACCCGCTTTCGACGCTTCCGGCATGGATGCAGGAAGTGGCGAAGCTGCTGCCGCCTTCCTATGTGTTCGAGGGGATGCGGGCCATTATCGCCGGAAAAAGCGTGCCGGAGGGGGCGCTTTTGAGCGGGGCGGGGCTGGCGGTTGCTTACATATTGCTGGCCCAATATGTATTTATCCTTGTGTACCGTTATGCGCTGAAGACGGGGTTGATTGCGCGGTATAGCGCGGAAAGTATCAGCTGATATTTTTTGCTGAGCAGTATCAGTGCCTTAAAATGATTTAAAAAAATGGCATTTGATCTGCGTCAACGCGTGGCGGCAGGAGAGGCGGTTTAATAGGCGGTATGGAACGATTGAATGCGAATATTGAGCCGCGCAACGCCGCGCCGCACTGGCTGGGGATGGAAGCGCCGCGCTATACCAGTTACCCGTCCGCGCATCATTTTGCGCGCATGGAGGAAAGCCCGCTGCCGGGCTGGCTTGAGGGGCTGGAAGCGGATACGCGCGTTTCGGCCTATGTGCATATTCCCTATTGCCGTGAACTGTGCTGGTTTTGCGGCTGCCATACCAAGGCTACGCGGCGCTATGAGCCGGTGGCGAAATATGTGCGCGTGCTGCTGCGCGAAATAGAGGCGTTAGCGCCGCATTTACGGGGGGCGCTCGCCAATATCCATTTCGGCGGTGGCTCTCCGAGCCTGCTGGAGCCGGGCGACCTGATGGGAATCCTCTATGCGCTCACCTCCGCCTTCGGCAGCGCGCCGGAAGGCGAAGTGGCGATTGAGCTGGACCCGCGCACGGCGGACGCGGTGAAAATCGCGGCTTATGCCCAGATGGGTTTCAACCGGGTAAGCATCGGCATTCAGGATTTCGACCCGCAGGTGCAGCAGGCGATCAACCGCGTGCAGCCCTATGATCAGGTGAAAGGGGTGGTGGATGCACTGCGAAGCCACGGGCTTGGAGCGTTCAACTGCGATTTGATTTATGGGCTGCCTTTCCAGACGGAAGACCGTTTTCGCGCCACGCTGGAGCAGGCGCTGAGCCTGGATCCGGCGCGTATCGCCCTCTTTTCCTATGCGCATATGCCGCAGCTGAAGAAGCACCAGCGCCTGATCGCGCCGGAATGGCTGCCTGCGGAGGCGGAAAAGCTGGAACTGTATCTGATGGCATGCGGGCTGCTGGAGAAGCATGGTTACGTGATGATCGGCATTGACCATTTCGCCAAGGCGGATGATGCGTTGTCAGTGGCGCTTAAAAGCGGTTCCCTGCGACGGAATTTCCAAGGGTATGTGACGGATGCCACGCAGGCGCTGGTCGGCTTCGGCAGTTCCGCCATCAGCCAGTTTCCTCAGGGCTACGCGCAGAACAGTGCCGATACGCCGGATTACCTGGCATGCGTTCAGCGCTGCGAAATCCCGACGGTGCGTGGCTGGGCGTTTCGGGGGGACGATACCATTCGCAAGCAGGTGGTGGATACGCTGATGTGTTTTCTATCGGTCGATCTGGCGGCGGTGTGTGCGCAATTCCATCTGCCGGAGGGGTATTTTTGCGCCGAGCTGGAGGCGTTGCGCGGCCCGGCATACCGCGCGCTTGCGCTGGTGGAAGGGGAGGCGGTGCGGCTGATTACTCCCTACCGCATGGCGGTGCGGGTAGTGGCCTCCGTCTTTGACCGCTACCGCGGCGAAACGCCGGGGCGGTATTCCAAGGTGGCATAATTATTTTCTGTCATCCCCGCACAAGGCGGAGATGATATAATATTGTCATCGGAGAATCAGGTAACGGGGGCTTCCGACCATTGCACGCGTAAGATGGATTGGTTGACTTGCGCGGTGGCGAAGAAGGCGAGCCATTGATATTGGTGCGCGGCCAGCTGGTCGGTGGGGGATTTGACTTCCAGAAACAGGTAATCGGCATCCTTGAAGATAAATAAATCCGGGAAGCCGCGCCGGCGGCGGCGCAAGTCCTGCGCCATGTGGCGCAATATCGCTATCAGGCCGGAAGGGGGGACGCGCGTAAGTATTTCCTCCAGCCAGAGTGGGATGCTTTCATGCCAGCTAACCAGCGGATTCTGGATGCCTTGTTTTTGGCTGAACGTGGCGCGGATGCGGGCGAGGGCTGTGTCGGTATCGTGCAGTTGCGGCAGGCGTTCTTCGATGGCGCCCTCGCGCGGGGGGTAGAATTCCGGACGGAACAGATCGGCGGGGGAGGATTGCAGCGGGTGGTGGAAGTGGCCATAAGCGCTGTCGAAAATAATGTCCCAGAAGAACAGGCCGAACAGGGCGTTCCATAGCCAGTTCTCGCTATGCACACCGCTCCAGCCGTGCGCGCGGTAATGGGCGAGGACGGATGCTTCTACGGTAGTGGATGAAGAGTTTAATGTAAGCAACTGGCTTTGCTGCAATGCGCTGCGCATGGTGCTGCGGCGCTTGCCATCCAGGCGGGCGAGCAGCTGCGCGGCGATGAAAGCTTCCTCGGCGTGTTGCGGGGCGGCGAGGATGGACTCGCACAGCGCGCGCGCTTCCTCCTTCCGGTGTGTTTTCATCAGCAGTCGCACGCGCCGCTCGCGCGCGGTGGGGGAGGCGGCGGAAGCGTAAAGCGTAAGCGCCTTTTCCGCATGGCCTTCGCGCTCCAGCTGGCGGGCGATGCGGGTGGCAAGCTTGTCGTGCAGCCGCGCGGCGTCCTCACAGAGCGTTTCGCGCTTTATGCTAAGAGTGTTCCACCAGGCGGCAAGGGAAAGTGCGTCTGCATTATGTGCACGGCAGGTGTGCAGATGCTGCGCCAGCGTAAAACATTGCTGCGCGTCGTCGCGGGTGGCGAAGCGGGGGGTGAGCTGCGCCGGTTCTATGGGTTCGGTGATGCTCAGCTGCATATCGCGCAGCAC
>CAYPEF010000150.1:0-4020 GCA_964409675.1 uncultured Rickettsiales bacterium
AGACCAGTGTTGCTTCCGTTTGCGCGCGCACCTGTTCCAGGGTGACGCCGGGGGCGAGTTCGCGTACGCGGATGCCGTGGTCTTCTACCGAGAACACGCCGAGTTCAGTGATGATCATGTCCACCACTTCCTTGCCCGTGAGCGGCAGGGTGCATTGCTTAACCAGCTTGGCGCTGCCGTCCTTGGCGACATGCTCCATCAGCACCACGATTTTCTTCACGCCCGCCACCAGATCCATGGCGCCGCCCATGCCCTTGACCATCTTGCCGGGCACCATCCAGTTGGCGAGGTCGCCGTTTTCGGAAACCTGCAACGCGCCTAAAATGGCGAGGTCGATATGGCCGCCGCGAATCATGCCGAAGGAGGTAGCGCTGTCGAAATAGCTGGAATCGGCCAGTTCGGTGATGGTCTGCTTGCCGGCGTTGATCAGGTCTGGATCAACTTCATTATCATGCGGGAAAGGGCCCATGCCGAGCATGCCGTTTTCGCTCTGGAGCGTGAAGGTGACGCCCTTGGGGATGTAGTTAGCCACTAAGGTAGGCATGCCGATGCCGAGATTGACGTAAAACCCGTCATGCAGCTCGCTCGCGGCGCGTTTGCACATGTCTTCGCGTGTCCAGGGCATATTATTTCTTTCCTGTGGGATTTTCCCGGGTGGTGCGGAATTCGATGCGCTTTTCAAAGTGATCGCCCTTGAAAATGCGCTGCACGAAAATGCCGGGTGTGTGGATGGCATCCGCATCCAGCTGCCCGGGTTCCACCAGTTCCTCCACCTCTGCCACCGTTACTTTCCCGGCGGTAGCCATGACGGGGTTGAAGTTGCGGGCGGTTTTCCGGTAGATCAAATTGCCGGACGTATCGCCCTTCCAGGCTTTGACAATGGAGAGGTCAGCGGTCAGGCCGTGCTCCATCACGTACATGCGCCCGTCGAATTCTCGGGTTTCTTTATGCTCGGCGACCACGGTGCCGTATGCGGTGGCGGTGAAGAAGGCTGGAATGCCGGCGCCGCCGGCGCGGATGCGCTCGGCCAGCGTGCCTTGCGGGTTGAATTCCACTTCCAGTTCACCGTCCAGAAACTGTTTTTCGAAGGTCTTGTTTTCGCCGACATAGGAGGCGATCATCTTTCTTATCTGGCGAGTGTGGAGCAGGATGCCGCTGCCGAAATCGTCCACGCCGCAATTATTGGCAATCCAAGTGAGGCCGCTGACGCCGCTGTCGCGGATGGCGCGGATGCAATGCTCGGGGATGCCGCACAGGCCGAACCCGCCGGACATGATGGTCATGCCGTCGCGCAGCAGGCCGTGCAGGGCAGCTTCGGCATTCGGGTATACTTTATTCAAGCGATCCTCCTGCGGTAAAACGCATAATCATGCTGCTTATCTAACGGCAAAAACATTGAGATTGAGTAAACATGATGGCGGTTTCATCGGTTTTAACTGGTTGTTCATGCAGCGAAGGAACAGGGCGCAGCCTATTTTTTCCATGCGGAAAATTTGCGTAAAATATACTGAAAATATGCGTAATTTACTATTTATTAATATCTGTGTGATACGTTTATAAGTATCTAGGGAGTATTAGCACTGATGCAGATCCGTCAGGTAATGGCAGGGTTTGCGTAAACGCTCTTGGGTAGCGCAATGATAACTGATGTTGATATGCGTCTTCTGGCCAATAATTCCTCTCCGGGCGTACGCGCGGATGTGGCCACCAAGATTGCCCGCGGACTGGTGGCGAAGAGCTTTACTGAGTCCGAATCGGCCATTGCCATGGATATTTTGCGTATTCTTGCCGTGGATATGGAGGTTAGTGTGCGCAAATCCCTTTCCGAATCGTTATGCGATAGCCAAATAGCCCCGCATGACGTCATCATGCGTCTTGCCAATGACGTGGCGGAAGTGGCGGTTCCCGTGCTGCAATATTCTTATGTGCTGAGCGAAGATGAGCTGATCCAGATTGTGCGCAGCACGCGGGAAGTGGTGAAGCTTTCCGCCATCGCCCGCCGCGAGACAATTTCGCTGGAGCTGTCGGAAGTGCTGGCGGATACCGGCGAGCAGAAAGTGCTTCATACCCTCCTGCATAACCGCGGCGCCTATCTGGCGGACGGCATGATCGAGAAACGCTGGGACATGCTAACCGGCAATCCCTCCCTCCTGGAGGCGCTGGTGCAGCGGGGCGGGCTGTCGGTGAGCATCGCTGAAAAATTATTCGCCATTGTGACCGATGAGATGAAGCAGCATCTGGCGCGCAATTACCGCCTGCCGATGACGCTGGTAGAGCATAATGTTGAGGATATCCGCGAGTGGAACACGCTCGGCATGCTGATGCCGGATAATGATGAGCACCGCAGCGAGCAGGAGATCGAATCGCTGGTGCACCAGCTATACACCAGCAATCGGCTTACCTATTCGCTGATTATCCGCTCGCTCTGCACCGGGGATTTAAGCTTCTTTGAAGCGGCGCTGGCGCGTCTTGCCGGAGTGCCGCGTGCCAATGCCCGCATGCTGATGTTCGATAGCGGGCCGCTGGGCTTCCGCGCCTTCTATAAGAAAGCCCATATGCCGGAAGGATTTTATGATGCCATTCGCCTGCTGATTCGCATCAGCCTGGAGTTGACGCAGTATGGCCGCGTGCGGCGCGAGGATTTCCGCCAGCGCGTCGTCGCCAAGATCCGCAGCGAAGGTTACGACGAGAGCATCGAGAATATGCAGTATCTGTTGGCCATCATCGGAGGGCAAAATAGTGCTGGCGCAACGATCCATTGACGCGATGGATGCTCTGGTGCTTGACGCAGCCGATATCGAGCTGCTGCTGAGTCCTGAGAAAGCCGGTACGGGACGCCTTGCAGTCACGGAAAAAATCGCCGCCGCTTATGCGGAAAAAGGATTCGAAGGCGGCGAGCACCAGGTCGCCGAGCAGATTTTCCGCCTGCTGGTGCGCGACGCCGAGCTGAATATCCGCGTGCTGATGGCGCAGACCCTCAAAAGCAGCACCCGCCTGCCGCATGATATCGTGATGGTGATGGCGCGTGACGTGGAAGAAGTGGCGCTGCCGGTACTGAAGCATTCGGAAGTCCTCAATGAAGCCGATTTGATCCAGCTGGTGCGCGAAACCGGGGCGGTGACGCGCCATGAAGCCGTGGCCGGGCGGCGGATGATTCCGGAAGCATTATCCGACACGCTGGTGGAAACAGGCAGCGAACGCGTGCTGACGTCGCTGATTGCCAACCAGGGGGCGATGCTTTCCGAGAAAACACTCGACGAGGTGGTGGCGCGGCACGCGGGCGAGCCTTCGCTGATGCAGGCGCTGGCCAAGCGTGACAATTTGCCGCTTACCGTGGCGGAGAAACTGATCACTCATGTGTCCGGTGCGCTGGCGGAGACGCTCCAGCGCAAATACCGCATGGCGCCCGAGGCGCTGAAGCCGGAGGAGGAAAAAACCCGCGAATCGGCCACGCTGGCGCTGGTGAAAATGGCCGTCTCGCCCGAGGAGATGGACCGGCTGGCCTACCAGCTGCTTACCTTCCGTCGCCTTACGCCTTCGCTGCTCATCGAATCACTGCTGGACGGTTATGCGGCGTTCTTCGAGCGTTGCATGGCGGTGCTGGCCGGTGTGCCGCACGCCAACGCCCGCAAGCTGCTGCTGGATAAGGGCGAGTTAGGCTTCCAGGCATTATGCGCCCGCGCCGGGCTGCCGGATTCGATGCATACGCCGCTGAAGAAGCTCTATGCGAATGTGGCTGAATTGCAGGCATCGGCGGAGGGCGGTGCAGCATTCCGCGATGCGCTGCTGCAAAAGCTACGCGCCGAAGCCGCCATCACCGGCCAGCAGGACGTGCTGACGCTGGCAGGCAGCTGAACACTACTGTTTTTTGATAAAGCTCCGTCATCCCCGCACAAGGCAGAGATGGCAGTAAAACAGTGATTACTTAGGAGGATTTGGGCAGCACGCTTTTCAGCATGCGCGCATGCGCTTCCTTGACTTGTCCGCGCTTCAGGCTGCCGAGGTTGAACGGGCCGTAGG
>CAYPEF010000151.1:0-3972 GCA_964409675.1 uncultured Rickettsiales bacterium
TGCTTTTGCCGTTTCTAATGCCCAACAGTATTTATTCTCTGGCCTGTTGGTATGCACTGAATACGGCAGTAATTTTGTGATTTCTCCCAGAGGGCTGCTATGGCAGCATGCAGGCGGGGTGGATTGCTTGGGGTTGCTGATCGGCGTGGCGCGAGAGTTGAACCTGTGGATATCCCATCCCCTTTAAGGTACGTGGTGTACCTTATCTTGTGCCTTAAAAAAACTTAGGATTTTATGATATGCCTTATAAACTTATGGGACAAGCGCATCGCGCAAAGCGTTGTATTTCCTATTGTTTTGCTGCTTTATGGGATGCTATGGAAAGCATGATTGGTTGCGGGGGCTGGATTTGAACCAACGACCTTCAGGTTATGAGCCTGACGAGCTACCGGGCTGCTCTACCCCGCGTCACCGAAAAATGCGGCTTGGATACCGATTTTATGTATAAGCTGCCGAAGGCGGCAGCGTAAGAAAACCCTGCCTTGGCTGGCAGGCAACGAGCTATAACGCTCAGCTTGCGAATAAGCAAGTCTTTTTCTTTTACCACAATTTACCCTTAAAAACCAGGATTTATATGGCATCTATCTTACTTAGCAGTGCCGGGAGCGCGCTGGGCGGCGCGGTTGCAGGCCCGCTGGGGGCGTTTTTCGGCGCGCGCATTGGCCAGATGGCCGGGGGCATGCTGGATCAGCGGGTATTCGGCGCGAAGAAACTGCCGCGCGCCGAGGGCGGACGGCTGGCCGATCTGGGCGTGCAGACATCCACCTACGGGAAAATGATTCCGCTGGTGTATGGAACGGTGCGCATAGCGGGGAATGTGATCTGGTCGCGCCCGATTAAGGAGACTGTCACCACCTCCACCAGCAGCGCGGGCGGCGGAGGGAAGGGAGGCGGCAAGATGACGCAGACCCAGACGAGCTACAGTTATTCTATCACACTCGCCATTGCCATCTGCGAAGGGCCGATTGATGCGGTGCTGCGTATCTGGGCGGATGCCAAGCCACTTAATGCCGCTGATTATACCATACGCATCTATAAAGGCGATGAGGAGCAGCTGCCGGACAGCCTGATGCAAAGCCATGAAGGGGCGGATGCGACGCCGGCGTACCGCGGGCTGGCCTATATCGTGCTGGAGGATTTTCCGTTGGCGGATTACGGCAACCGCATCCCCAATTTCACCTTCGAGGTGCAGAAGAAGGCGCAGTATCCCGATTATAACGGCGAGGTTGTCGAAAACACCGTCACCGCCATGACGCTGATTCCCGGGGCGGGGGAGTTTGTCTATGATACGCAGGCGGAATATAAAATACCCGGCATTTCTGTTGGGGGTGACTGGCTGCAGCAGGGAAACCGGCAGATCATTAACATGCATACGCCGGAAGGGAAGGCCAATGCACTGGTGGCACTGGACCAGCTGGCGGCAACCTGCCCGAATGTAAACTGGGTCAGCGTGGTGGTCAGCTGGTTCGGGGATGATCTGGATTGCGCCGCGTGCGAGATTAAGCCCGGGGTGGAATATCAGGACGGCGCAACCACCGCGCCCGGCGTGTGGGCAGTGGCCGGATATACGCGCGCAACGGCGCGGCAGATTACACTGGTGGGCGACTCGCCGCAATATGGCGGTACGCCGGACGATGCGGGTATTATCCGATTGCTGGATGAGCTGCGCGGGCGCGGCTATAATATCATGTTCTATCCCATGCTGTTTATGGATGTCAGCGGTAAGCCGTGGCGGGGCATGCTTACCGGTGGCGCTGGTGATATTCCGGACTTCTTTACCAAAGCCAGCGGGTATAATGCGTTTATCATGCATTACGCTTCGCTGGTGGCCGGAAAGGTGGAGGCGTTTGTGATTGGTTCGGAATTGATCGGCCTTACCAAGGTTACCGATACGCCGGGGAATTATCCGGCGGTCAATGAGTTGATCAGCCTGGCCGGTTCGGTGAAGGCGGAGCTGGGCAGCAGCGTGAAGGTGACCTATGCGGCGGACTGGTCGGAATATCACCATACCGATGGTGGCTGGTACAATATGGACCCGCTATGGGCTTGCGCGGATATTGATGTGATCGGCATCGATGCGTATTTCCCGCTGACGGACAGCGCGTCTGCTACCTATGATATTGATTCGATTCGCGCGGGCTGGACATCCGGCGAGGGATATGACTGGTATTACAGCGACCCTGAACGCAGTGTTCAGGCGCCGCTGAGCGCGGCCTATGCATGGAAGAATATTAATTGGTTCTGGAATAATGCCCACACCAACCCGGATAGCGCACCCACGGCATGGGTGCCGGGGTCAAAAAAGATATGGTTTACCGAATACGGCTTCCCGAGCGTAGATTGCGCCACCAATCAACCGAATGTGTTTTACGATCCGACATCTTCTGCGAGTGCCCTACCATACTATTCCAAAGGAAGGGTGGATTTCAGCGCCCAGCGCGCGGCGGTTGCCGCCACCGAGCATGAATGGGCAGGATCGGCGATGGTGGGGCGCAAGTTTCTCTGGACATGGGATGCGAGGCCGTATCCGTACTGGCCGGATTTGAATGCGGTCTGGGCGGACGGTTCCGCGTGGAAAACCGGGCACTGGGTGCAGGGGAAGTTTGGCATATCGTCGCTGGCGTCTATCGTTGCGCATTTATGCGCGCGTGCTGGGTTTGCGGCGGAGGATTATGTCGTATCGGCGATTGCGGAACCGGTGGAAGGGTTTGCGCTGACGTCGCAGCTGACGGTGCGGGATTCGCTGGAGCAGTTGCAGCATGCGTATTTCTTTGACTGCGTGGAGTCTGACAATCAGCTGAAATTCGTGCCCCGGCGCAAGGACGCAGTGCTAAGCATTGATGCAAGCGAATTGGCGGTGACGGAAAGCGACCCGACGCGGCATGCCTTGCGCATCATCCGCGCGCAGGAAGCCGAGATGCCCGGGCGCGTCAATGTGCTGTACATGAACCGCCTCTATAATTACCAGACCGCCGCGCAATACGCGCAGCGCGAGACGCATCTCAGCAATGATATCGTCACCACGGAATTGCCGCTGGTGCTTTCCGACCAGAAGGCGAAAACCATCGCGGAGATAATGCTTTATACTGCGTGGGTGGAACGCACCAGCTATCAGCTGGCGCTGCCGGTGCGGTATGCGGCGCTGGAGCCGTCCGATATTATCGAGATTACGGAGAATGATAATGTGATGCGCATGCGCATCACCAGCGCATACCATGCTTCTACCGGCGTGATAAAACTGGAAGCGGTTGCGGATGACAGTGCATCATATGATTTTTATCATGAGCCGGGGCGCAGCGGAATAGTACCTCCGGCATATCAGGCCGTTGGTGAAACCCGGCTGGAGCTGCTCGATCTTCCTGCCTTTCCCGGCGATGGAACCGAGAGCGCCGTTCTGCGCGCAGGCGCCTGCGGCGTGGATGCCAGCTGGAAAGGGGCGGTGCTGTTCAGGGCGGAGGATGAAAGCGCGGAATATGCGCGCATCACCGGGCTTGCTTCCGCGGCAACACTTGGATCGGCGGTAACGGGGCTGGCGGCGGGGCCGGCGTGCGTATTCGATGAAGTGAATACGGTAACCGTAGTATCGCTGGGAGAGAGCGAGTTGCAAAGCGTATCTTCCCTTGCCGTTCTCAACGGCGCGAACGCGGCGTTGCTGGGGGAGGAAATCATCCAGTTCGCGGAGGCGGTGCTGCTTTCGCCCGGCACGTATGAATTGCGCACATTACTGCGCGGCAGGTTGGGCTCGGAGCATGCCATCGGCACGCATGTAGCGGGCGAGCGCTTTATTTTATTGGATCAATCTATTGGTCATGTGGAAATGGCGGGAACGTTGTTTCATCTGTCCCGGTTCTACAAAGCCGTATCTGTGGGAGCGACTCTGCCATCGGCACAGGAGCAAGCATTTGCATATCACGCGGTGGCGCTGAAGCCGTATAGTCCCGTGCATATAAGCGGCAGCCGCAGCGCGGGCGA
>CAYPEF010000152.1:0-308 GCA_964409675.1 uncultured Rickettsiales bacterium
TTCTCTCGGCTTTTTTGTGCTACCATTCTTTGTAAAACTTAGCGCTTTAGATGCGTAGAGGCGGGAACGCTTAACTTTTCGACAAAAGTATTAGTAGCATCCTGATTATCCGGATGCGCTGGGTTTACAGGCAAAATTACACCGCTTTTGGCATCGCTTTGAAGGCTTAAACCTTTATTGGTGTAGACTCTCGTATTACGGTCTAGCTTAAGAGTATGTGTGACCCGCTCCTTTATAATAGCTTCGGGATATTTCTTGACTGTTATTATATTATATAAAGGAGAATCGTAACGCGCACGTTGATCAGG
>CAYPEF010000152.1:324-3971 GCA_964409675.1 uncultured Rickettsiales bacterium
CTTCGCACTTCAACATTACTGCCCGCGTTTGACATATCTACTTTGTAAACAGTCGTCTGCATTTTTTGAGGTGGTTCACAGTGACCAGTTAACAAAATGCTCATTGGAGCTTTATTGTCATTCGATTTGACCGGCTTAACCTCTAGAATAGGCGGTCCCTTTATGTAATTATATATAGTAAAATAAGTGTTTTTTGCAGGGGGCATTGAAATTGCTACCGGAGGTAACTGGGAATTTTTATCAGAATCATAATGTAAAATTAACGCTTCAGGCTTAATTTCAATTTGCGTAATATGTTTGGCTGGATAAGTGTCAGTTAGAACAATGTCTAAGCTTCTCGAATCACCCGGCATCCCATGCGTGTGGGAATAATGCACTCCACCTTTTGTTGGATAATTTTCATAAAAGGGGGGTAAACTTGTTGAAGCAAGCTTTGGAGGATAAAAAGTATCTTTAGCACAGCGCATTCCTCCGAATAATATACCCGCTCCTGCAACCCCCTTCATTAATGTACGTGTTGTAGTTGTCCATTTTGTAGACGGCGGATTTTCTTTATTTTGCTCAGCCATAGCGCATTATTCTCCATGCAATATATGGCATATATTATTATAAATTAACCAATTAGACAGCAAATATTTTCTAATACATTGCTAAATCAATGAATTATTATTCCACCACACACCAAATAACCTCTTAATTAGGATAATTGCGCCGCCTTCAGCGTATTCGCCAGCAAACACGCAATCGTCATCGGCCCCACGCCGCCTGGCACCGGGGTGAGGGCGGAGGCGACGGCGGCGCAAGCCTCATAATCTACATCACCCACCAGCTTCGTCTTGCCCGCCTCGCCCGGCACGCGGTTGATGCCAACGTCGATCACCACTGCGCCCGGCTTCAGCCAGTCGGCTTTCACCATGCAGGGCTGGCCGACGGCGGCGATGACGATGTCGGCCTGGCGGGTGAGCGCGGGCAAATCGTGCGTGCGCGAATGGGCGATGGTGACGGTACAGCTCTCGCGCAGCAGCAACATGGAAACCGGCTTTCCGACGATGTTGGAGCGGCCAATCACCACCGCATGCTTGCCGGTTAAATCGCCGATGGTGTCCTTCAGCAGCAGGATGCAGCCCTGCGGCGTGCAGGGCACTAAGCTATCCTGCCCGGTCATCAGCCTGCCGGCATTGACGGGGTGGAAGCCGTCCACATCCTTGTGCGGGGCAATAGCGTTCAGGATCACCGTTTCGCGGATATGCTTCGGCAGCGGCAGCTGCACGAGGATGCCGTGCACTTCCGGGTTTTTATTCAGCGATTCCACCTCAGACAGCAAATCGGCTTCGGTAATTTCCGCCGGCAGGCGGCGCTCGAAGGAGCGGATGCCGACCTCGCGGCTGAATTTCACCTTGTTGGCAACATAGACTTCGCTCGCCGGATTGTCGCCCACCAGCAGCACGGCGAGGCCGGGCACGGTGCCGCCTTTGGCATAAAGCGCATTTACCCCGTCAGCCACGCGGGCGCGGAGTTTCTCGGCGTGTTTTTTTCCGTCGATGATGGCAGCGGTCATTTAGGGCACTCCCCTGGAGGTGGAATATTCGAAATGCAAGGCCTGCTCGGGATGCACCAGCGGGTAGATGGCGTGGCAGGCCATGGCCGCTTCCGAGAAGCCGCAGAGTATCAGCTTGAGCTTGCCGGGATAGGTGGCGATGTCGCCGATAGCGAAAATGCCGGGGGCGCTCGCCGCCATCGTCGCCGGATCAACGGTGATGTGGTGCTGCGTCAGGTTCAATCCCCAGTCGGCAATCGGCCCCAGCTCCATGGCGAGGCCGAAGAAGGGCAGCAGCGCATCGGCGGGCAGGGTTTTCTTGTCGCCTTCCATGGTGGCGACGGTGACGCCGCTTAATTGCCCGCCCTGCCCTTCCAGCCCGTCCAGCTGATAAGGGATTACCATCTCGATTTTTCCAGCTGCCGCCAGCGCCTCCATTTTGGCGACGCTCTCGGGCGCGGCGCGGAATTTCGGGCGGCGGTGCACCACGTATATTTTCTCGGCGAGTTCGGCCAGCGACACCGCCCAGTCCACCGCCGAATCGCCGCCGCCGGCGATGACGATGCGCTTGCCACGGAAAGATTCGCGCTTGCCGACCATGTAAAAGACGCTCTTGCCTTCATAGGCTTCAATGCCCGAAAGCGGCGGGCGGTTGGGGCCGAACGCGCCGCACCCGGCGGCAATCAGCACGGCGCGGGCGGTGATTTCACTGCCGTTGGAGGTGACAAGCCGCCAGCCGCCAGCATGCGGCTCCAGCTTTTCCACCCGCTGGCCGAGATGGTAGGACGGCGCAAAGGGCGCGGCCTGCGCGTGCAGCTTGTCCACCAGCTCCTGCGCCATGATGGAAGGATAGCCGGGGATATCGTAAATCGGTTTTTCCGGGTAGAGCGCCGCGCATTGGCCGCCATGGGCTTCCAGCGTGTCGATCACGGCGCAGCGCATCTTGAGCATCCCCGCCTGGAACACGGCAAACAGCCCCACGGGGCCGGCGCCGATGACGGCGATGTCGGTGGAGAAGCTGTTATTCATTTAAACCGTCAGATTTTAGTTAACTCTTGCTGAAACTGTCATAGTATAGCGAGTATCAAGGTTCAAAAGATTTTTAAAAGGAATTTCCATGCCTGAAATACCGCCTAAGAATGAAATTACCGTCAATGAAGCCTATCAGCGTATGCGCGCCATGCTTTTCCCTCAGGCTACAGATGATGAATGGAAAGCCTGTGGCGACAAACCAGGGCTAACATTAATCAAGGCATGCAAAAAAACGAAATTCCCTTTCCCTCCTGAATTAGAGGAAGAAATAAAAGTTCCTATCCCCCCTTACATATTACCTAAAGGCCTTGAAAAAGGTGGGTATAATACTAGTGAATTTTCCAATACGCTTATAAAGCTTATTGGTGAAGAAAATCGCCGGATTGCCATCTACCAAGGGCAAGGCACCGAGCCAATTCATATGCTCAATGGTGAGATTGTCGATAAAATCTTCAATTGGATACAGCAACGCCTGACGCCGGATTTACAGACAGAAATTATAGCGGAGATGCAACCTGCAAAGAGCGCGCATAAAACGCTTTTTGACGCTAATAGTGCCAAAGATCTATATGCGGATCAGAATGATGCGCTGCTTCGGGCGCTGGAAAAGGGGTTGGGCGCATCAGCAGGAACGCTTGAAGGTAATTTTGTAGAGATTTTCAAAAGCCTCTGCCCTAATCCCCGTGATTTTATTAGACAAGATGACAGTCTTTACAAACAAGTAGCAAACATTGCATATCCTGAAGCGAAAAAACAGGATCGTAGCGCGCGCACACGCGAAGTAAAATCTGCCATAAAAAGTGTATTGCAGAGTCCCTCTGCTGCTCGTACTGAAGGGGGAAAGGCAGTGATGACAGAAGAAATCGCAACCGCCTGCGGAAAGCATGAAAAATTTAGGCAGAATTTCACTGCCATGCAATTAGCGCAACTGCCGCCGGGCGCTGTTGGTGTACTAGGTAAAACTACAGTGGAAGATGCAACAGATCCTGTAACATTGACCCTTTACCAGCTTGAATCGCACCCGCGCATTGGCACCGATTATACACCGGTTTTGGCTGTCATCACCCGTGGAAAAGAT
>CAYPEF010000153.1:0-3916 GCA_964409675.1 uncultured Rickettsiales bacterium
GACGCCACCTGCCCGCTGGTCACCAAGGTGCACAAGGAAGCGCAGCGTTACGAGAACGAAGACCATGACATCATCCTCATCGGCCATGAAGGCCACCCGGAAGTGGAAGGAACCAGCGGGCGGGTGAAGAAAGGCGTGCATCTGGTATCCAGCGCCGAGGACGTGGCGAATCTGCGCATTACCCCCGGCGTGAAACTCGCCTATGTCACGCAGACTACCCTCAGCGTGGACGATACGCGCCATATCATCGACGCGCTGAAAGCCCGCTTCCCCGACATTCACGGCCCCGAGCTACGCGACATCTGCTACGCCACCCAGAACCGGCAGAACGCTGTGCGCGAGCTGGCGCGGCAGGTGGATTTGATTCTGGTAATTGGCAGCCAGAACAGCTCCAACTCCAACCGCCTACGCGATTTGGGCATCGAAATCGGCATTACTTCCTACCTCATCCCCGATGCCAATGCGATTAAGCCGCAGTGGCTGGAGGGCATTCACAGCATCGGCATCACCGCCGGAGCTTCCGCGCCGGAGCATCTGGTGGAGGAAGTGATTGCACGGCTGAAATCGCTCGCCCCGTGCGAAGTTAGCACCATGCAGGGCATCATCGAAAACACCCGCTTCAAGCTGCCGCCCGAAGTACTGGAAAAACGCCTGCATGCCGGCTGAGACACTCACGCCATACGCCCTGCTCACCGCCCGCCAGTCGCAGGAAGCCGACCGCAATACCATCGCCTCCGGTATTCCCGGCGCGACGTTGATGGAGGGTGCAGGCGAAACAGTGGCAGATGTCATTTGCAGCCGCTACCTCGCATCCCCTGCCCTGATCATCTGCGGTGCCGGCAATAACGGCGGCGACGGGTTCGTGATCGCCCGCCTGCTGAAAGCGCGCGGCTGGAACGTGGCGACGTTATTGGTCGGCGATGCTGCGCAGCTGCACGACGATGCAGCGCAAATGCTGAAGCGCTGGCAGGAAGCCGGCGGCACCCTCCATCCCGCCGCACCGATTAATTTCTCCACTTATACGCTAATCGTGGACGCGTTGTTCGGCACCGGTCTAAGCCGCACTATCGAAGGCGAAGCACGCACCATTATTGAGCAGATCAACGCCAGCGCATTGCCTGTGGTCGCCGTTGATCTGCCCAGCGGCATCCATGCCGATACCGGCGCGATCATGGGCATAGCCATCCGCGCAAGCCTTACCGTCACCTTCGTGCGCGGCAAGCCGGGGCTGTACCTGCTGCCGGGCAAGGCGCACGCGGGAGAGATTATCATCGCCGATATCGGTATCACACCTGAGAATAATGGAGACTGCTTCCTGAATGTGCCAGAGCTATGGCGCGAGCGCTTCCCGTTCCCCAGCATGGAGAGCCACAAATACACGCGCGGGCATTGCTACGTCGCCGGTGGCGGACTCGCGACGACAGGCGCGGCGCGCATGGCGGCCATGGCGGCGCTGCGCGCAGGCGCGGGGCTGGTGTCGGTGCTGTGCGATAGCGCTTCCCTGCCCGTTTATGCCGCGAAGCTTACGGCGGTGATGACAAAAATCGCCAATGACATACCGGCATTCCGCCAGCAGATTAGCGAACCGCGCATTTCCGCTCTCCTGATCGGCCCCGGCATGGGTATTTCTGACGATACGCGCGAAAAAACGCTGGCCATCCTCGTCACCGGCACGCCGTGCGTGCTGGATGCCGAGGCCTTAAGCAGTTTCGCCGATGCGCCGGATACGCTGTTCCGGGCACTGCACCCTCAATGCGTGCTGACGCCGCATGAAGGCGAATTCGCCCGCCTGTTTGCACCGCAGGGCGACAAGCTCACCCGCGCGCTGGCAGCGGCAAAAAGCGCCAAGGCGGTAGTGCTGCTCAAAGGCAATGACACTGTCATCGCCTCTCCCGATGGCCGCGCCGCCATCAACGCCAACGCCCCCGCCTGGCTCGCCACCGCCGGTTCCGGCGATGTACTGGCCGGCATCATCGCCGGACTGCTGGCGCAAGGCTTGAATGCCTTCGACGCCGCCTGCGCCGGCGCATGGCTGCATGGTGAAGCGGCCGGTTATGCGGGATATGGGATGATCGCCGAGGATTTACCGGCATTATTGCCAAATGCGCTTAATAATCTTTCCCCTCTGCCTTGAGTGGCCTTGTTGCATGGCTCCTCATATCCGTCATTCCGGCGCAGGCCGGAATCTTATACTTCAACATGTTACACTGTGAGGGAGAAGATCCCGGCCTGCGCCGGGATGACGATCATTCAATGACTTACTAAGCCATGCAACAACGCCCCCCCTTGAGGCGAGACGGTTGCATTTGCTTAATGCTTTAGCATTTAGCAAATGCTGGGTAAGGGTGACAGCGGTTGCGGCTCTACTGACAGGCCTTTCATCCTCTCCAAGAAAATTAAAATGGCCTATCGATTCCTCGCCTTGCGCGGTCGTAACTTTCATCCTGCTGGCGCTGCTCGAACTCGCGGCGGTTTTGCTCCATCAGGCGGGTGGTGCGTTCTTCGCGCACGCAGCTTTCATAGGCAGGGGTGCCGGGCTGGAAGCCGCGGCTCACGCATTGTTTGGAGGCATCGTAATCGCGCCCGTCATCGGCGCAGGCTGCCAGCGCCAGCAGACATATTGAACTCAATAATACACGCATATCAGCCTCCGAAACTTCGTACTAGACTACCGCAGAGCATATACCAGCCGTCGATCAGCACAAAGAAAATGATTTTGAAGGGCAATGAAATCATCACTGGCGGCAGCATCATCATGCCCATCGCCATCAAAATGGAAGCCACCAGCATGTCTATAATGATAAAAGGCACGAAAATCAGGAACCCGATTTCAAATGCGCGCTTCAATTCACTGATCATGAAGGCGGGCACCAGCACGCGGATGGGCGTATCCTCAGGCTTCTCCAGCTTGATATCGCCCGCCATGTCGAGGAACAGGCTTAAATCCTTCTCGCGCACGTGCTTCAGCATGAAATCCTTGAACGGCGCGACGGTGCGGTCGAACGCCACTTGCTCGGTAATCTGCTCGGCCATCAGTGGTTGGATGCCGTCGGTATAAGCCTGCTCGAATGTGGGAGCCATGATGAAGAACGTCATGAACAGCGCCAGCGAGATCAGCACCTGGTTGGGCGGTGTCTGCTGCAGGCCAATGGCGCTGCGCAGGAAGGACAGCACGATGATGATGCGCGTGAAACTCGTCACCATCACCAGAATGGACGGCGCCAGCGACAGCACCGTAATCAGCGCCACGATCTGAATCAGCCGCCCGCTCGCCGAGCCCGCCGCGCCCTTGCCCAAATCCAGCGTCACCGATTGCGCGAACGCGTGATCGGGAATCAGGCATAGCAGCGCAGCAAGCAGTGCCATCCCGAGCACCGCAAAGGAGCTTTTTTTATACAGGGTATAAGTTCTCTGGCTTCGCTTAGGGCGACAGGAAGAGGAAAAAGGGAAATGGGGCATAGGCGCGTTCCGGTTGCCTTTACTTCATAGCAGAGCGTATATCCGATTCAATCACCATCTGCGACTCGGGCGCGATCAATACCAGATGCTCCACGTCATCACGCTTCACCAGCACCAGCCGGCGGCGGGGATCAAGGTAGCAGGTCTCCACAATTTTCACTCGCGCATCCGCGCGCACAGCCCCCAGCCATCGCTTACTGCCGGAAAAACGGCGCAAACCGATGCCGAACATGCCGATCAGCGCAACCACCAGCAGAAATGCGAATACCACCTGTAAAATACTAACGCCCGTGTCCATATGCTCACTTTCTTGCATTCAATGCGTGCGTTTTACACTATCCACTCTTCTTTCGTCATTCCCCGAATCGCGTAGCGATTATAGGGGAATCCATACGGACAGTGCCTCAGGTTGGATTCCCCTATAATTTTCCTGCGGAAAATTCGGGGAATGACGAAA
>CAYPEF010000154.1:0-3787 GCA_964409675.1 uncultured Rickettsiales bacterium
TCGGAGAGGATATTGCCGGTGAGCGATGCCGCCTCGGGCGTGTACACCTGCCGATGCTCGCGCAGGTAAGGCGGGTTTTTCAGCGGCGTGAGCGGGGTGAACACGCCCCGGTTGGCCAGCGCCGCATAAGCCTGCACCTCCTCCAGCAGCGTCACCTCGCCATTGCCGAGCGCAAGTCCCTCACGGTAAAAATCCGCCTCGCGCGTGAGCGAGGCGAAGCCCAGGCTGTGCAGCGTCTCCAGATAGCGCTCCACGCCCACAAACTGGATGGTGCGCAGCGCCGGGATATTGAGCGAATTGCCCAGCGCCTCGCGCAAGGAAATCGGCCCATAGAACGTATGGCTATAATTATTGAACGCATGCAGCCCCGCCCCCACCGCCTCAGACATCGGCGAATCGTCCAGCACCGTGGCGGGCGACCAACCGGACTCCAGCGCCAGCGCATATAAAAAGGGTTTAAGAGACGAGCCGGGCTGGCGCGGCGCGCGCACGGCGTCCACTCCATGCGCGGGCGTAATTTGCTGCAGTGCAGCATCATCCGCCCCCGCCACCACCCACGCCAAAATTTCCCCGGTGCGGTGATCGGCCACCAACAATGCACCGTTATGCGCCTGCTTGCGGCGCAAGGATTTCAGCCGCGCATTGAGCAGCGCCTGCGCTTGCCGTTGCAGATTGGCATCCAACGTGGTGGCCAGCACTCCGTTTTCACTGACGCCATACGCCACGCTTTCGCGGATAAAGCGCACGAAATGCGCCGCGTCCACCGGATCGGCCGGGGATTGCAGCGCCAGCGGCTCCGCTTCAATCTGCGCCATTTCCTCCGCCGATAACAGCCCTTGGCTCTGCATCGCCTGCGCCAGCCGTGTCATCAGCGGCGCGATGCGCTCAGGGTACCGGTAGAGGTCATACGCCCCCGGCGCGCGCGGCAGCACGGCCAGCGCCAGCATTTCCTTGCGGGTGAGCGTGCCGAGATCGCGGTTGAAATAATATCGCGCCGCCTGCGCGATGCCGCGGCGGTTGGCGGTGTAGGGCAATTGATTCAGGTAAAATTCCAGTATCTCGCCCTTGCTGAACTGCCGCTCCAGCGCCACCGCCTCAAATCCCTCCACCCAGCGCGACCATAATGTGCGCGGCCTTGGGTGCAAAATGCGCACCGCCTGCTCGGTGATGGTGCTCGCCCCCCGCACCGCCTTGCGCGCGCGGAGATTCTGCCACAGCGCATGCAATCGGGCCTGCCAGTTCACCCCGTCATGCGTAAAAAACGCCCGGTCCTCGGAGGCGATGAAGGCTTGGCGCAGGAACTCCGGCACCTTGTGCAGCGGCACGATATTGAGCGTATTAAACCGGTTCTGGTAGGAAACCCCCAGCGGCTCACCGTTCCGGTCCAGCACCTGCAACCGCGCATCTTCCGCCAGCGCGGTTTTCAGCGTGAGCGAAGTGGCATCCACCTCCCGCCAGGTGAAGAAGGCGAGCAGGCAGGGGAGCAATATGGCGGTAAATAGAATATATCGCGTTCGTGGGCGCACGGTTTTCTCTTACTGTACCTGCTAAACCGGTAGAATGCGTTAATACGTCTCGTCTTTTACAGGAGGATCAAACGTAATTTCCAATGCTCCCGAATCCACCAGATTGATCTTCATATTTTTTCGGTTTTTGCCCTGTAAACTTTCAATATATTCTTTTATTTGCTCTATCTTGGTTAAATTCAACACGCTATCGCCTTGGCAAAAATCATACGGTATGTGTATGGTAGTGCTAATAAGATTTTGCGCATCATCATATTGATTAGTGCGCGTGCCACAATAATAGGTTTTCAGGCAGTTATCCCCTCCTTCCACAGTTCCCGAAATAAGCGAAGGAAAACTACAAAGGGTTAGTATACCGACATTAGTATCTGATTTAACCAACAACCGGGTATCCACCCAATGATACCTTTCTGATAAATAATCACAACAGCTTCCCCGAGAAGAAACATCTATTGTTTTTGTTTTAGGGTCAGGCTCTATAAACATACCTCCAAGACTGTTTTTATCCTCTTGGCGATCAAATGACTGCGTTACAGGATCATACAGCCAGTAAACAAAGCTGCTGTTGGCGTTTCCTGTTCCCCACAATACTTCAATATCTTCATAACCATCGAAATTAATATCTGTCATGCCGAATGCACCGGCTATTCCCGATTCATCATGAAAGCCAATTTGCCAGCCATAACCTTCCAATGGAAACTGCTGTGTTACTTCTCCATTTTTTCTAATAGTTACATTCTCAGGCACAACTGCATATTCATCATAACGCTTGCCTCTGACTTCAAAAGAAAAATGCAAAGGGTTTTTTTCCGGTACGCATGTTTCAGTGAATTGCTTATCTACCCATATCGGTTTATCGCATTGCACCCCAGCTAAGGCCGGAGATGCAAATAGTACAAGCCAAGGCAATAGCGCTCTTTCAATAGAGATACTTTTTATTTTCACGGCTTCCCCTCCTCCACCTTCAACTGCAACGCCTCCGTTTTGCCGTACACATCCGGGTCGTACATTTCCTGCGCCATGGCGGGCAGGGCGGTGAAGCTGCCGGTGGCAATGGCCTGGGCGGTGTAGGAGAGGTGGTAGTTTCCGGCGGGCAAATAGTCCGAATAGAAACGCGCGGCGTCGTGGCGCAGTTCCTGGTGGTAGAAATTCCAGAAGCTGACGCCGTAATTCTGCCAGTCGGAGAATTTGAACCAGAAGGCGCCGGCCGCCGCGTTAAACTCGCTCTTGTCAGCGTCCACGGTAGAGGCGGTGGCGAGATCGCGGTTCACCGGCTCCAGCCCGCCGGGAACGGGGTCATCCACCACCACGAAATTACGCGCGGCGGGCACGGAGACATAAAGGTCCACCCGTATCAGCTCACCACGTTTGATTTCAGCGGGCGAAGCCAGCAATTGCCACTTGCCCTCGCGCTCGACGCTGTATTCGCGGTGCAGCTCGATGCCCGCGTTCTGGGCATGCGTGAGTTCGGTGGGAAGGGCATACATCAGCCGCGTGGCATAATAAAGCCGTCCGGGGCCTTCCTTGTCGATGGCAACTACCGAGCGGCGGCCCGGGTCTTGCGGGGTCACCGGTTTCTCCAGCGTCTTGGCCGGGTCGCGCACATCGGTGAATTTGGCAGCGCCGAAGGCTTGCCCGTCCATGCTGGCGGTGACGGTCATGTTGGGTTTTACTTTTTCGTAGACGCGCGCGTAATCGGTGAGCGCGTTCAGGCAGAACATGTTTTCCTGCGTGTTTTCCCAATGGTCGCGGTTGCCGCGGCTTTGGGTGATGGCGCGCACCAGCTTGAAGGAAACGTCCCCCACCAGCTCCGCGCCGCCCTTTTCGCCATACTCGGTGAAAGCATCCAGCACGGCGCAGTTTTCGCGCAACGGCGAAGCCAGGATGCGGCTGTAGCTGTCGTCCCATTCCTCATTGAAGACGAACTTGCCGCCGGTTTCATTGGAAGTAGCGAGAATCATTTTTGCCACTTCAGGGGCGAATTTCTCTGCGCCCTTCACCTGCAGCGCCGCCTCCAGGTAATGTGCCTTGCCGAAGAGGGACATTTTCGGCACGTGCGGGCGGTAGCGCTCCATGTCGGCAAGCGTGATGCCGCCGCGCTCGGAGAGTGCGGCGAGCGCCACAGCGCGCACGGTGGAGGTCATGCCTTCGGAGTAGAAATCCGGCACGGCGTCGTTCTTCAGCAGGTTACGTAGGTAATTATGCAGCTTGCTCTCCACCTCCTCGGGGATATGGTAGCCGCTCTTGCGCAGCCAGTTGAA
>CAYPEF010000155.1:0-3609 GCA_964409675.1 uncultured Rickettsiales bacterium
CAAGCGCAATATCTTTAATATCCGTAGTAAAAAACACCATATGCGGATTGCCCATACTCACCGCCACTGGGTCGGATAATCCGTTTTCCTTAAGCGGCAGCCGAAGCGTATCCATCTCCTGCGCCAGCGGAATCTCCTGCCAGCCGGTACGTGGCATGCCCATATCCACTGCAATGCCATTCTCGGCTCGCGTGCAATACAAAACACCAGCACGTGTAGCAACACACGCTTCATCGCGCCCGCTCTCCTGCATCAGTAGCGAAGCCACGCAGCGCGTGGCATTCCCGCACGCCGAAGATTCGCTGCCGTCCGGGTTATAGATGCGCATGAATGCATCCGCCCGCGCGCTCGCAGTAGGCTCCAGCATAATCACCTGGTCACACCCTACCCCGCGTCTGCGGTCAGCGATATGAACAATCTGCGCCTCCGTCAGCGCAAGCGGCTCCTGCCTCGCGTCAAAGATGACGAAGTCATTCCCAAGCCCATGCATTTTGAGGAAGGAGCGCTGCATAGAATCCAATGCCTAAGGTTTTATGCTCAAAGATTGACTAATTAATAAAAGGATAGACGGGCGTTTGCGGAAGCATAGCAGCAAACATATCCGGAATATTGTGCTCTTTATGGATAGTCCTGATAATACTTGTCACTAACAGATCAGAACGATGCCCTTCCAAGCCATTCCTGCTGAGTTCACTTTTAATATTCGCCACTGCATTCCATATCAAAGGATTAACCTCATCGCGGCGCTTTATGATATCTAGCCTTTCAGGCGGCATCGAGCTTATGGGTATGGCACCTACAGCATGACACGACACCAAAAGCGCTTCTAGGTTACTGTAAAGGGCAGGATAGTCTCGCCGGAAAGCTTCTACATCCAGCTTAAAACCATTGCCGTCCAAGCGAGACTTTTCCATGTTATACTAAAACGGAATCTCATCATCCAGCAATTGCTCCGCCTGCGCCGGCTGGCGGGAGCCGCCGCTTTGCGCATAGCTGCTGCTGAAGGAGGACGAGCCGTTATCGCTGCTACCATAGCCTGCCGACGCGCCGCTTTCACCGTCGCGCCTGCCGTCCAGCATGGTCAGCGTGGCGTTGAAGCCTTGCAGCACCACTTCGGTGGAATATTTTTCCTGCCCGGTCTGGTCGGTCCATTTGCGCGTCTGCAGCTGGCCTTCGAGATACACTTTCGCGCCCTTGCGCAGGTAATTCTTGGCAATATTCACCAGCCCGTCGCTGAATATCACCACGCGGTGCCACTCGGTTTTCTCCTTGCGCTCGCCGGTATTGCGGTCTTTCCAGCTCTCGGAGGTGGCAACCGTCAGGTTGGCGATTTCGCGCCCATCCTGCGTGCTGCGAATTTCCGGGTCTTTCCCAAGATTGCCAACAAGAATGACTTTATTTACGCTGCCTGCCATAACTATCCCTATAGAAATTATCATTCGCCTACACCATATAGGGCTATTGCACGGGGATTTCCAGTGCTAATATGCATTTTTTCACGTAGCTTAGCCAGTCAGGAAACCAATGGACGATCATATCCGCATACGCGGCGCCAAGGAACATAACCTCAAGAATATCGACGTTGAACTCCCCAAGGGAAAGCTGGTGGTCATCACCGGCCCCAGCGGCTCCGGCAAATCCTCGCTAGCGTTCGACACCATCTACGCCGAAGGCCAGCGCCGCTACGTGGAATCCCTCTCCGCCTACGCCCGCCAATTCCTGAACATCAAGGACAAGCCGGACGTGGAATCCATCAGCGGCCTCTCCCCCGCCATCGCCATCGACCAGAAAACCACCTCGCACAACCCCCGTTCCACGGTCGGCACCGTCACTGAAATCTACGACTATCTGCGCCTGCTCTACGCCCGCATCGGCATCCCCTATTCCCCCGCCACCGGCCTGCCCATCGAGAGCCAGACCGTCTCGCAAATGGTGGACCGCATCACGGCTCTGCCCGAAGGCACGAAGCTGCTCCTGCTCGCCCCCATCGCGCGTGGTCAGAAGGGCGAATACCGCAAGCAGTTTTACGACCTTCAGAAAAAAGGCTTCCAGCGCGTGCGAGTGGACGGCGAAGTCTATGAAATCGACGAAGTGCCCACGCTGGAGAAAAACAAGAAGCACGATATTGAAGTGGTGGTGGACCGCATCAAAGTCACCCCCGATCTCGGCAACCGCCTCGCCGACAGCATCGAAACCGCGCTAAGCCTTAGCGAAGGGCTGGTAATGGTGCAGCAGGTAGGTGGCGATACGCAGGAATCCGATAAAAAAGCAGGCAAGAAAAAACCCGCCACCAGCCAGCTTCCGCCCGGCGCCTTCCTGATGAGCAGCAAATTCGCCTGCCCCGTTTCCGGCTTCACCCTGCCGGAAATAGAGCCGCGCCTGTTCTCCTTCAACAGCCCCTACGGCGCCTGCCCGGTCTGCGACGGCCTCGGCACCCAACTCTTTTTCGACCCCGACCTGATCGTCCCTGATCCAACGCTTCCCATCGGCGACAAAGCCATCGCCCCGTGGGCATCCGGCCATAACAAATTCTACCTGCAAATGCTGGAAGGCTTATCGAAGCATTATAAATTCAGCCTCTCCACTGCTTACGAAGATTTGCCGGAAAACGTGCGGCACATCATCCTCCACGGCTCCGGCAACGAGCATGTCAAAATTCGCTACAGCGATGGCCACCGGTCGTTTACCAGCGACAAGCCGTTCGAAGGCGTCATCAGCTACATGCAGCGCCGCTATAAGGAAACCGAGAGCGAATGGATGCGCGAAGAACTCTCCCGCTACCAGAGCGCGCATGACTGCGAAGCCTGCCACGGCTCCCGGCTGAAGCCGGAAGCATTAAGCGTCAAGGTCGGCAACTGCCATATCGGCGAAGTCACCCAGCTCAGCATCGACCAGGCGATGGCCTGGTTTGAAAAGCTGGAAGGCAAGCTCAGTAAGAAGCACAAGGAAATCGCCCAGAAAATCCTCAAGGAAATCTGCGCCCGCCTCGGCTTCCTGATGAACGTGGGGCTAGAGTATCTCACCCTCTCACGCCAGTCCGGCACGCTCTCGGGCGGCGAAGCGCAGCGCATCCGCCTCGCCTCGCAAATTGGCTCCGGCTTGTCGGGCGTGCTCTACGTGCTGGACGAACCCTCCATCGGCCTCCACCAGTCCGACAACCAGCGCCTGATCACCACCCTCAAGACGCTGCGCGACCTCGGCAACACCGTCATCGTCGTCGAGCACGACGAAGACACCATGCGCGAAGCCGATTACATCGTGGACATGGGCCCCGCCGCCGGCATCCACGGCGGCCAGATCGTCGCCGAAGGCCCGCCACATGAGATCATGCGCAACCCGGCCAGCCTGACCGGCCAATATTTAAGCGGCGTCAAATCCATCCCGGTGCCGGAAAAGCGCCGCAGCCTGCCCAAATCGAAAAAAATCACCATCGAAGGCGCGCGCGGCAACAATCTGCAAAATATCACCGCCGAAATTCCGCTCGGCACTTTCACCTGCGTCACCGGCGTATCGGGCGGCGGCAAATCGACACTTACCATCGAAACGCTATATACAGCTGTCACCAAGCGCATCAACAACAGCAAAGTACAGCCCGCCCCGCACGACGCC
>CAYPEF010000156.1:0-2421 GCA_964409675.1 uncultured Rickettsiales bacterium
CTGCCCGTAAGCATCGCTGTATATATCGACTCCCTTCACATATCTGTCGTCCCGGCGCAGGCCGGGACCCAGGCCATGCATCCGCAATAAAGCATAATAGGGGATGCAGACAGTGCCTATATTTCTATTCTATCCGGAGGTTAGGCATGGGTCCCGGCCTGCGCCGGGACGACGGGTTGGGAAACTGCGCAATAAAGCCCCCGGATGACCGCTAACTAACGCTTGAAACTCCCCGCCATCCCCGCCATACTCTATACGGCTGGCGGCGGGCGGTGGCTCTGCCCAACCCGGTCAGGTCCGAGAGGAAGCAGCCGTAAGCGAAAGCGCCGGGTCGCCGCCAGTCCCTAAATAATGCCTCCGTCATGTTCTGCTGAACATGACATGAGGCGGCGCTCAGGGCTGATTCGGCCTGCTGGCCTCATAGGAACTTCGCATTCGCATAGGCTTTTCGCTACATCTCATGGAATACCGCGTTCTCGCCCGTAAATACCGCCCCACCAGCTTCGCCGACCTTGTCGGGCAGGAGGCGCTGGTGCGCACGCTCTCCAATGCCATCCGGCTGAACCGTATTGCGCATGCGTTTCTGCTTACCGGCATTCGTGGCATCGGCAAGACCACCACGGCGCGCATCATCGCGCGCGCGCTTAACTGCGTGGGCGCGGACGGGCAGGGGGGCGCCACCATTGAGCCGTGCGGCGTCTGCCCGAACTGCAAAATGATCGCCGAGGACCGTCACCCGGACGTGCTGGAAATGGACGCCGCCAGCCATACCGGCGTCAATGACATCCGCGATCTGATCGAGACGGTGCGCTACCTCCCCACCTCGGCGCGGGCGAAGATTTATATCATCGACGAAGTGCACATGCTCTCCAACAGCGCCTTCAACGCGCTGCTGAAGACGCTGGAGGAGCCTCCGCCGCATGTGAAATTCATCTTCGCCACCACCGAGGCGCGCAAAATCCCCGTCACCATTCTCTCCCGCTGCCAGCGGTTCGATTTAAGCCGGCTGGATACGGAAGCGCTGGCGGCGCATCTGGGCAACGTGGCGGCGAAGGAAAACGTGGCCATTGAGCCGGAGGCGCTGACGTTGCTTTCCATCGCCGCCGAAGGCTCGGTGCGTGACGGGCTTTCGCTGCTCGACCGCGCCATCGCGCACGGCGACGGCGAGGCCGCCATCAGCGCCGACCAGGTGCGCGCCATGCTGGGGCTGGCCGACCGCTCGCAAACATTGCTGCTGCTGCGCGAGCTGCTTTCGGGCAATAGTGCATTGACGCTGCGCATGTTCCGCGAGCTGTATGAAAAAGGGGCCGACCCGGCGCTGGTATTGCAGGACTGCCTGGAGCTCACCCATTTCATCACCCGCGTGAAGCTGGTGCCTGAATCCGCCGACGACCCGGCCTTCTCCCCGCACGAGCGCGAGCAGGCGCGCCAGATGGCAGGCAAGCTTTCCATGCCGGCACTGTCGCGCCTGTGGCAGATGCTGCTGAAAGGCGTATCCGAGATGAAGCAGGCCCCGTCGCCGGTGGCGGCGGGCGAGATGATCCTCGCGCGCATTGCCTTCGCCTCCGACCTGCCGACCCCGGCGGAGCTGATTCAGACCATCCAGCGCAACCCGGTGGCGGCCATGCCCACGCGGCAGGCGGATGCGGTGTCCGCGCCCGTTTCGCCAATGCCGGTGATGGATTCTGCGCCTCGCCCGCAGCCGGCGCAGCCCGCCGCGCCGGCGCTGGTGCCGATGCCGCAGGATTTCCCCGCCATGGTGGCGCTGTTCGAGCGGCAGCGGGAAGCGCTGCTGGCCAGCCAGCTGCGGCAGTTCGCTTCGCTTGTGTCATACGCGCCCGGCAAGGTGGAGCTGCATATGCAAAGCATGCTCTCGCGCGAGTTTCCTGCTAAAGTGGCGCAATTGATGCAGGAATGGACCGGGCAGGAATGGAAAATCCTCCTCTCCGACAAACCCGGCGCACCCACGCTGGAGGCGCAGGAAACCGAGCGCAAGGAACAGGAAAAACAAGCCGCCCGTGACCACCCGCTGGTGGCCAGCATCCTGGAGCAGTTCCCCGGCGCGGAAGTGGCGGCGGTGAAGGAAATGGCGTAAACTAGGAATTTCCCTCCCCCTAGAGGAGGTGATTAGATACTTTAAGAATAATCCCTTTTTTTGTCATTGCGAGCCGGAGGCGAAGCAATGACAGTGAATGCTTATGAAATATATCATCCCCCTCCAAAGAGAGGGGGATGCGTGATGCATAAAAACAGTTGCTTCGCATTCAAGGGGATGCCAAATAAATATTAGCAAATTTCGTCATTCCCCGAATCGCGCAGCGATTATAGGGGAATCCATACGGACGGTGCCGCATGGGTGGATTCCCCTATAATTTTCCTTTCGGAAAATTCGGGGAATGACGAAGGAAAAATCATGGGAGG
>CAYPEF010000156.1:2431-3550 GCA_964409675.1 uncultured Rickettsiales bacterium
TAAAGGCGCGTGCACTGCCATAAAACAGTTGCTTCGCCGCGCACACGGTGACAATACGGTAGCATCATCAATTCAGGAGACACGGTTATGAATATCCAGAAAATGCTGAAACAGGCGCAGGAAATGCAGGCCAAGCTGGCCGAGGCGCAGGCCAAGGCGGAAGTCGAGGAAATCGAGGGCCAGTCCGGCGGCGGCATGGTGAAGGTGAAGATCAACGGCAAGGGCAGCATGCTCGGCATCACGCTGGATGCCAAGCTGATCGACCCGAATGAGAAGGAAATGCTGGAAGATCTGATCGTCGCCGCTTTTAATGACGCCAAGAACAAGAGCGACTCCAGCATGTCCGACGCCATGGGCAAAATCACCGCCGGCATGCAACTGCCGCCGGGGTTTAAGATGCCGTTTTAGATTGCTGACCTGTGGTCTTCCATCAAAGGTGGCGTCCGGGTGAAGTGTCGCGATTTATAAGATTCATTACTTCAGATTTGGTACCCACCATTTCGTACACCTTATTCAGGCAGGTGTTGGCAAAACTGATGCGCCCTATTATGTCATGCCGTAAATCAGGTATATTGGAAATGGGGGGAGGATCGATATCCAAAGCTGCGGCTGCACGTGTAGTCAACAGGTTCTGAGCATCAGTCAATTCTTGGCCAATGGTAATTTTGATTACCGCTATGTCCTCTATTTGTTCATCAGTCAGGTAGGAGTTTTGTCGCAAGCTGCCACTAATCCTTTCTAGGGTATTGATGGATTCTTTAAGAGAAGTAAGTTTCATCCTGATGGACGGCGTTTCATCTATTCCAGATAGCGCTACCAGCCCCTTGGACAAATGCTCATATGTTATGTTAAGTACTGCGCTGGCTTTTTGTATCAGCTGGCTTTCTTCGGCAGTGAGCGGAATATCCATAAATGCTCTCATGAATTCGGTTACTATCGCCATAGCATAAAGTTTTTTTTATAATCGCTCAAGTAGAAGTATGGCAAAAGGTTAATTAAATTTAAGTTCATCTAACGATGTAGCTTTGCACTCATTTCTAAGTGAAAAAAGTTAATTTTATCATGCTGGAAATGGATAAATAACGGATAAATGATATCTCCTTAGGATACAATAATTAA
>CAYPEF010000157.1:0-3377 GCA_964409675.1 uncultured Rickettsiales bacterium
CTTACTTTATTATTTTATTAGAACAAAGGTCCATAAAAAGGTATGATCTTCATTAAAATGTCACGCTTTCTGAATAAAAAGCAGTTATAATAGACGTATTGTTAATAACAAAAATGCTCATATGCCAGATACGCCAAACACTGAACCAGACTCATCTAAGGTGGATAATGTGCCTTTAGAAATGGCTATTCGTGCTTTGACGTCTGACATAAAAAAAAGTGCGGGGGGGTGGAATCCGGATGGTTATAACACTCCTATTCAAGGGCATTTTGAGAATGGTGTGCGCATTATCACTTATACATTCGACGCGCTTCCATCCTTGTCATTTAATAAAGCTGATGGAATCAGCAATCTCTCGCCTTTAGGCGCGGAGCAACGTGACGCGGTGGTGCGCTGCTTTGATGAAATCCAGAAAGTCGCAAATGTTAAATTCCGTCTCGTTGGCCATAAAGAAAAGATTGAAAAGGCAGATTTGTGCTTCTTGCAGGCAAATTTGGAGCATGATAAGGGCCTGCAGATCGGAACAGGTAGTAAAACGAGATGTGTTATTATAAACAAGTCTATTTCTGTGGATGGGTTAGCTGATGGAAATGACGGTTACGGAACAATGGCGCATGAGATACTGCATGCGCTTGGAGTATCGCACCCGGATGCAAATGGAAAGGGAGGAGACGCGGGGGGCTATAATCCGCTTTATACAAATAAAAGCACTATTATGTCTTACAATGAAACTTATCCTCAGCTTTTACAAAAATACGATCTTGCTGTGTTGCAATATATTTACGGAAAATCAAAGCATGTCCAGGAGGAGCAGGTGCTCAGACTTACAGATGAGCCTAATCCATTAATATATTCGGAAAAAAAAGTACGCCTTGAGCTAGAAAATTCAGATCCCGTTCCAAGGTCAGTCGATCTCGAATTGCCTCGTTTCCGCAAGACGCCGCAAGCCGCCGTTCCTGATTTTACAGCATTGCCAACATCGAAAGCTGGGTTTGATGTATATGGCAATAATGAGAGGAATGAAGTGCATTCAGAGCATGTCCGCACATCTTTCTGGCCAAAAAACGGTAATGACCGGTTTTATGTTGGTGAAAAGGGGGGTGAAGTTATACTTTGTCCAAAAAGCGGATTTGATAATATTGTCGAAGGCTTTGTCGCACCGCCACTCTCCGGGGCTTCCGGAGTTGGTCAAGGAGGGCAGGGCAAATGCGTCATTGATATCTGCAGTGACTTAAAAACGTCTCAGAAGGCTGAATTACGCTCTGTGCAAAGAGAGCTGGGCGGAAAATCAGTGGCTGGCACGAATGTTATGGTATTAGATGCAGAAAATAAGCCTCTGGCTTCCGTATTTGTGGCAGGTCTTTCGCCGCAAGAAACTGCCAGTTGCATTCGCACAATTCCTGATCGCCGCATCACTAGCGCAACTAAGCGTGAACACCGTATCAGCGTTGAAATTATACCCGGCAATGCGCTCATGTCCTCTGATTTTGGCCATCCTTCCGGACTACCTCCTATTGGGCCGGTACATCGTTCGGTTGATGCTCCAGGGCAAAGGCGCTGAGAATCAGTAAAAGTTTGTTGCAATAACGGCGCGTTAAGGCATGTGCTGTTTATGTGCTAATTCACAAAAATCTCCACCCGGCGGTTCGCGGTTTCTTTTACGCCGTCATTTGTTGCTTTGCGCGGGTCGGTTTCGCCGAAGCCGTAGGTCTGGATACGGGAGGTGGGGATGCCGCGAGCGGTGAGGGCGGCTTTGACGCGTTCGGCGCGCAGGCGGGAGAGGGTCATGTTGGATTTAGCGGCGCCGGAGCGGTCGGTGTGGCCGTTGAGGGTGATGGCGTAATCGTCGGCCTGGCGCAAGTCGGCGGCGACCTTGTCCACGGTGCGCTCGGCGCTCGCGTCCAGCTCGGTGCGGCCCAGGGCGAAATAGACGAGATAGGAGGTGCGCTCGGCGGCGCTTGGGGCGGGGGCCTGCGCGGGCGCGCCGGAGAGGGCGAGGAGGGCTTGCTGGAAATGCTCGCGGCAATAATTGATGTCGTCTTCCTGCCAGCCTTCCTCTTGCTGCTCCACCCAGCAATCGAAGAAGAAGACGGCGTCGGCGGCGTCCTGCGGCTGGTTGGCTTTGGCACTGTCGGTGAGGGCTTGCATAAGGCGGGCGCGGGCGTCGGTGAGCTCGGCTTGCGCGGCGCTGGGGATGCGCCATTCTTCCGTGTATTCGGGCGCAACGTCATTGCCGTAGGCGGCGCTTAAGCCCTTGTCGGCGAAATGCCAGGCACTGGACCAGTCATAGTCCTTTTCCTCGTTTTCGGCGAATTCAAGGTACCGGGCGGCGAGCGCAGCCTGGAAGGGTGTGCCTTTCGGGGTGGTCTGGCGGAGGTTTTGCAGGGAGTAGGTGGAGCAGGCGGAAAGGGAGAGCAGGCAAGCGAGGAGGAGCAGGCGCGTGCGCGTCATAATCCGTCCGTATGTTCGGTGAGGGGGGAGAGGGCCTGGTCGATGTCGTTCATCAGCGGGATCAGCTCATCATAGCAGGAGCATTTTTCCTCGGAGCTTTTGCGCCGACCGGCCTGCACGGCCCAGCAATCATATAGCAGTTGTGCCCGCGCAGCTTTCTGCGGGACGATGTGGCGGGCATCCTCGCCAAGCAGCGGCAGCAGGCGATTTTTCACTTCCATCATCAGCGTGGCGTCGGGTTCGCGCACGCTCCAGCGCTCGGGCGTTTCGAGGGAGACGTCCTCGCTTTTCAGCGCTGCTTCGCCTTTCTGGGCAAAATGCTCGGCGTGCGCCCAGTAATGCTGCTCGGCTTCGGATTCGGCAAAGGCCAGGTATTCCGAGGCGAGGGCGGAATTAAAATCGTGCACCTCCGGCGCGTTCTGCGTCAGCGCCTGGTAATGGCTGGTGCAGGCGGGAAGCGCCATCAGCGCGAGCAGGGGAAAGAAGCGAAGGATTCCGGCAGGCTGCATGCCGTGGCGACTCCGTGAGGGGATGGGGCCCGGAACCGGGCAGGCGCACCATAGCATTTTTGCGTGGTTTGTATAGGGCAAAATGCAAGGCTTTGCGAACTAATGCTTGCGTGCCAGAGGCTTGTTGCGTATAAGGTGCGCCAATTCGCGCGATTTTCGCGCTAACGCCCAATAAACCGCGCTGAAACAAGGCGCAAGCACAGGAGACTCCATCATGGCCACGCAGCGCACCCTATCCATCCTCAAGCCGGACGCCACCGAGCGGAATCTTACCGGCAAGATCAATGCGTATTTCGAGGCGGCGGGGCTGAAGATCGTGGCGCAGAAGCGCATCCGCCTGTCGCGCCTGCAGGCGCAGGCGTTCTACGCCGTGCACAAGGACCGCCCGTTCTTCGGCGAGCTGGTGGAATACATGGT
>CAYPEF010000158.1:0-3364 GCA_964409675.1 uncultured Rickettsiales bacterium
TCAGCAGGATTTTGCGGTAGAACAGGCCTTTGGCGGCGTGTTCGGCGCTGGCGCTCGATTCGCGGATATAGGCGTCGGCCACGTCGATCAGCCGGTTGGCGGAGTCGACTAGGCGGCGCTGCGCGGGCGAGACATGTTTCAGGATGATGCGCGATTCCATGTCGCCCTGCGAGGCATTGTCGCAGGTTTTTTCCACCGTGGCGATGACGTGATTCTGCGCGCGCACGCTGATGATGGCGGCGAGGATAGCCAGCGCGGATGCGCCGCCGGCAAGACCGTGCATCAGCGGCGAAGGCAGGGCGACACTGGCGGCTGAAAGCGGAAGCGCCGCCAGCAGGAATGTTTGCGGGTTAGAGCGTGTGAACAAGCGCATCGTAATTCCCTCCGTTGGAGTTGACCCAGTTGGTAAGTGCCTGCATGGAGGCTTCCACGCCTTCTTTCGGGGTGGAGGCGTCGTCTTCCAGCTTGCGCAGCGTCTGATAGAGGGCGCTTACTTTGCGCACCGCCTCCGGTTCCGGCAGGCGGCGGTTGGAATGGTAGCCGAGCAGCTTGCCGTTGCCGTCCATGCTCGGGGTGACATGGGCGAATACCCAGTAATGATCGCCCTGCTTGGTGCGGTTGACCACGTAGGCGAAAATCTCATGGCCGGCCTTGATGCGCTCCCACAGCAGCTTGAAGACGCAGCGCGGCATCCACGGGTGGCGGATATAGTTGTGCGGCTTGCCGAGCACCTCTTCCTGCGTGTAGCCTGCCACGCGGCAAAAGACGTCGTTGGCGTAGGTGATGATGCCCTTCGCGTCGGTCTTGCTGACGATGAATTCATCCGGGGCGAAGGTGACTTCCCTCTGTGTGATCTGTCTGCGGTCCTGACTCATGGATAAACCTCTTGCTGCGATGGTTTTTGCTTTTTTTATGTTCCTTCTGTTTGCCGAAGGCGGATGATGCCGCCGGGTGGTTTCTGCATCAGCAGTCAAATTCGGCGGCATCAAATAATATGGTTTATAATGTGCTTAGCTTAACAAATAATTAGTCATGGCACATGATCCGATACTTATTTCTCTCCTCCTCCCAGCGAGTGGATATACACCGCCAGCTGTTTCACCGTGTCATCCGGCAGGCGGGTGCTCCAAGCGGGCATGACACCGTGGCGCGGGTTGGTGACCTGGCGCATGACGGCTTCCTTCTCGCCGCCGTAGAGCCAGATATTGTCGGCGAGGTTGGGCGCGCCCATGTCGCGGTTGCCCTTGCCGTCAGCGCCGTGGCAGGCGGCGCAGTTAGTGGCGAAGATTTCCTTGCCTGCTGCGTTTTCGGCTTCCTTGCCGGAAAGGCTGCGCACGTAAGCGGCAACGGCGCTGATTTCTTCCGGCTTTAAAATGCCGTCCTTGCCGAAGGCGGGCATTTGTGAGGTGCGGGCCTGCTCGTGGCCGGAGCGCACGCCGTAGCGGATGGTGGCGTAGATGTCCTCCAGCTTGCCGCCCCAGAGCCAGTCATCGTCGTTGAGGTTGGGGTAGCCGGGGGACCCTTGCGCGCCGGTGCCGTGGCAGGCGGCGCAGTTTTCCTTGAACATCGCCTTGCCGCCGGCGACCGCGAAGGCATAGAGCTTCGGATCAGCTTCAATTTGCTGAATGGAATGGGTCTTGATCTGGTCGGCGTATGTGCCGCGCCGCGCCTTAATCTCGTCTTGCTCCTCGGCGAGCTTCTTATACTCGCTCCACTGCCAGACACCTTGCGTGTTGCCGCTGAGGGTCGGCCAGGCGGGATAGACCACCCAGTAGCCGATCGACCAGATAACGGTGATGAAAAACACCCATAGCCACCAGCGCGGGGCGGGGTTGTTCAGCTCTTTCAGGCCGTCCCATTCATGGCCCGTGGTTTCCACGCCGCTATGGGGGTCGCGTTCATTGATGTCAGCCATTTACCGGTCCTCCTGCAAGGGAATGAGCGCCTGGGCCTGCAATTCCGCCTTCACGCGCGGGCGGTAGGTGCGGAATGCGATCCACAGAAACGCGACAAAGAAAAAAACGAGCGCAATGCTGGGCGCATGATCGTAAAACGCGTTCATGGCTTGCCCTCCTGCGGTTGATAGTCTTTGAAATCAACAAAGGTGCCGAGCGACTGCAGATAGGCGATCAGCGCATCCATTTCGGAAATGAACTGCTTCTGCCCGTCGAAATCGCGCGCGTTGACTTTGGCACCGTAGCGGGCGGTGAGGCCCGAGGTGTCGCCATCGTCGGTGGCTTGCGCCATGGCATCCGCCTTGGCGTTGGCGATCATCTCATCCGTATAGGGCACGCCGGTGATGCGCATGACTTTCATTAATTGCGCAGTTTCGCTGAAATCCGCCGCTTTCGCATGCATGAAGCCGTAGGCAGGCATGATCGATTCCGGCACCACACTGCGCGGATCGGTCAAATGGGCACGCTGCCATTCATCCGAATATTTGCCGCCGACGCGCGCCAGATCCGGGCCGGTGCGCTTGCTGCCCCAGAGGAAGGGATGGTCGTACATGCTCTCCGCCGCCAGCGAATAATGGCCGTAGCGCTCCACTTCATCGCGAAGCGGGCGGATCTGCTGGCTGTGGCATGAGGAGCAGTTCTCACGGATGTAGATCTGCTGGCCGGCCAGCTCCAGCGGCGTGTAGGGGCGCATGCCCTTTACCTTCTCGATGGTGGTTTCGATGCGAAACAGGGGCACGATTTCCACCAGCCCGCCGATGGCGACGACCACGATCACCAGCACCAGCAGCAGGAAGGAGTTGCGTTCGACTTTCTTATGGGATTCAAGCATAAGCGGCCTCTTTGCTGCATTCGCATGAACCGCAGGTCTGCGCACAGCCGTTGATGGTTTTCCAGCAATTGTAGATCATGATCAGCATGCCCGCGAGGTAGAGCGCCCCGCCGAGCGCGCGGATGATGTAGTAGGGATGCATCGCTTCCACGGTTTCCACGAAGGAATATTCCAAAAAGCCCATGCTGTCGTAGGCGCGCCACATCAGGCCCTGCATGATCCCCGCCACCCACATGGCGGTGATGTAGAGCACGATGCCGATGGTGGCGATCCACAGGTGGATGTTCACCAGGCGCAGGGAATACAGCTCCTTCTTTTTCCACAGCACGGGCACTAAGTGGTAAATCGCGCCGAAGCTGATGAAGGCAACCCAGCCGAGCGCACCGGAATGCACGTGGCCGATGGTCCAGTCGGTATAATGAGAGAGTGAGTTGACTGCCTTGATGGACATCATCGGACCTTCAAAGGTGCTCATGCCGTAGAAGGCGAGGGCGATGATCATGAAGCGCAGCACCGGGTCCTGGCGCAGCTTGTGCCAGGCGCCGGCGAGGAACACCATCGCCAGCAGGGCGGCGCA
>CAYPEF010000159.1:0-3345 GCA_964409675.1 uncultured Rickettsiales bacterium
ATCGGCAGGTGTACACGCCCGAGGCGGCATCGCTCACCGGCAATATCCTCTCCGACCCGTGGGCGCGCGAGCGGGAGTTCGGCGCGGGCAGCATCCTCAACCTGCCGGTGCAGACAGCGGTGAAAACCGGCACTTCCACCGACTACCGCGACGCTTGGGCGGTGGGGTATGACGCGCATTACGTGGTGGGCGTGTGGATCGGTAATCTGAACGGCGCGCCGATGGACGGCATCACCGGCTCCACCGGCCCGGCGCTGGTGTTGCGCGGCGTGTTCGCAACGCTTGCCCAGCGCGAAAAAACGCAGCCGCTTTATCTAAGCCCGAAGCTGGAAGCCCGGCAGGTCTGCACCAACGCGAAAAGCGCGATGGGGGAGGCGGATTGCTACCCGCGCAGCGAATATTTCCTCCCCGGTAGCCGGCAAGAGGCGGCACTCCCGCCAGCTCCCGCTGCCTTCGCGCTTACCCGTCCGACGGAAGGATTGCAAATCGCCTACGACCCGCGCGTGCCGGCGGAGCGGCAGGCATTCGAATTTTCCGTGTCAGGCGCGCAAGCGAAGCCGGTGCAGTGGACGCTCAACGGCGAGCGCATCGAAGGCGCCAGCGGCTCCCGTTATCTGTGGCCGCTGAAACGGGGGAATTACACGCTGGCGGTATCGATAACCGAAGGCAATGCAAGCGCTTCTGACAATGTGCATTTTGTGGTGAAATAATTGTCACCCCGGCGCAGGCCGGGGTCCATGCTTCTCATCCGCAATGACACCGGCATGAAGGCAATGATCCTGCCTGTCATAAGCATTATACCGGATGCATGGCATGGGTCCCGGCCTGCGCCGGGACGGCGAAAATGATCGAGTTTTCGATGCAATGCTATATGATGCGCGCATGGCTTCACTTGTTTTTGCTTCCGCATCACGCGCGCTTGCTTCGCTCCGCACACCCGGGCTGGGGAAGGTGCTGGCGTATAGCGTGGCGATGGCGCTGGCATTGCTGGTGGCGTTGATTGCGCTGATGGGCGGCACGGCGGGGTATTTTGCCACGCATTATACGGAATCGTGGCTTGCAGGCACGCTGACGATTGGCGGAGTCATCGGCTCTGGCGTGGTGGGGTGGTTGCTGTTTCCGGCCTTGCTGCCGGTGATCGTGAGTGTATTTGACGAGCGCATTATTTCCCTGATCGAAACCAAGGAATACCCGGCAGGTGCGCACGGAAAGGAAGCACCGTTCTGGCCGGTATTATGGCATGATCTGCGATTTGCGCTGCTGGCGGTGGTGTTGAATTTGCTGCTGCTGCCGCTGTTCTTCATTCCGCTGATCGGACAGATTACCTATTACTGGCTGAACGGCTATCTGCTGGGGCGGGCGTTTTTCGCGCTGGTGGCGCAGCGGCATATGCCGCGTAAAGCGGCGGAGGAGTTACGCAAGCGCCAGGGCGGGCAGGTGCTGTTGGCGGGCATGCTGCTGGCGCTGGTGGCCAGCCTGCCGTTTGGCAACCTGATCGCCGCCTTTTTCGGGCTGGCGCTGATGGTGCATTTGTATCAGGGGCTTGGCAGTGATCGTGGTGGTTAAGGGATAATCATTCCTCTCAATACGCCTTCTTCATTGTCGTAGCCCGATGAACAGGCTTCGGTTTTTATCAAGACATTGATATGTAATTTTTAATTTAAGTATCCAAACATGATTGTTAGTGCGGATTGGCTTGCTTGTAACAATATTTTAACTTTTCTGAGTGATCGAAGCGTTATAGGGTATTGCCGCTATTATCTCAAAATCTGGAATATATTATGGCAAATGAACCTGTTGAAAATGCACCTGCTAAAGACGTTCCGAGTGTTACGGCTGAGGAAATAGTCGCTAACGTTCTTAAGGAAAAGGGTGAACGACCCTATTTGATTGTTTCGACACGAAAAGATAAGTTTCCGAAAGAGTTGGATGCGGCTGTAAAGCAGGCCAAGCATTTTGATGAGCCGGTTGCCTTTACAGCCAGAGACAACGCTGAAGTATTTCTCTACGTTACTGACGGCCAAGGAAATGACCCGAAGACCGGGCGGGCGGTTAGCAAAGCGGAGCCAGCAGGCAAGATAAGCGGTGAAGAGCTGAAGCGATTGCCTGAAGTAGCTAAGTCGAACCTGGGTTCTTTGTCAGCCATGTCTTCTTTAGGAATTATGGGATCAAACAATCCGCAGGCTCAGCTGGATAATGAATTTATAGGAACACATGTGGGCGCATTTAGATCGGGTGGTTTAGAAGAGGGCACGAGAGAACGGGAAAAATTTGTTGAAATTATGCGGCTGAACCCTCAACAGCATGAGAAATATGAAGCTATAGAGCTTTTTTCCCGTACACCACTTAATCTTAACAACGGAGGCCCAACACGATAGGGAAGCGCAATAATAGCAGAAACTATCTTTTTTCGGTGTTATGCAATGGCTTAGCTGCGCATGAAAAGCGCTGCTGTAAAAGAATGAATAACGGTGCCGTTGAGTAACGCAGGCGGATGGCTGCTTATCTGTGCAGTTAATCATAGTGCTGGATTGGTAAACGGGATGGTGCAGGAGCGAATATGGCTGATGATATAGTTCCTCAAAATCCCCCTCCAACGATTAGTTACTCCGATATCGAGCGCGAGTTGCTTAACTCCAAGGGTAAATATTGCGCCGTGGAAGCGAAGGGCAATGAATCGCATTTTGAATCTGCGCTCGATCAGGCAAGGCAAAGGGCTGCGTATATGCGTGGACCGGTGGCATTCATCATTGAGAAAAACGGCCGGAATGGCCTGTATGTAACGGACAGCGAGGGAAAATGTCCGGAAACCGGCCAGATGGTGAGTATAGAGCATCCAAATGGGGTGGTAGATAAACTCCAGCTGGCCATGCTGAAGGAGACTAACCGGACGGCAGACTCGCGTTTTCTAATTTCAGATACGGATGCATTGAATATTGTTTCTAAGGATCATCCGGTAATTCTAGCGGACATGGATTTTACAGAAGCGAATCAGATCGCTTTTATTGCTAAGGAATTGCCGGAAGAGGACCGCTCCAGAATGCTAACCGCCATCAGACATATCCCCAATCTCGCATTGCGATTCCACATAAGGGAATTATTCGGACACATGGATGATAATCTCCCTCCGCCTGCCTATGGAAGATAAATCCTGTTCCGCAAAGAGGGAAGCGGTGCCTGTTTCCAGTCGCAAGGCCATTTAAGCGATATACCGCGCTTCCAGTTTTTGCCCGCGCAGGTGGATGATGCGCCAGGCGAGTTTTTCGGCCAAACGCTGCCACATACTGTCGGACTTCGCGCCGATGGCTTTCCAGACCATGCTGATCATGCGGGCGACGTGGTGGC
>CAYPEF010000160.1:0-3196 GCA_964409675.1 uncultured Rickettsiales bacterium
AAAAAAGCGCTGTTCGCCTCCGTCTCCGGCGTGCTGGCGGAGCAGGCAGGCAAGCCGGGTGAACGCAGCGGCCAGCAGCTGTATGAGGATACGCGGGCCGCACTGGAGCAAAAGCTAGGGAAAGAAGGAAGCCCGCTTCAGAATGAAACCCCGGCGAAACGCGCCGCACTGGCCAATGTGGCAGCGCTTTATTTCGCCACTGAAATGAAAAAAGGCGCAACAATCGCCCCTCGGGATATGGACACCACCGCACAAGCATTACTAAATGACAAGCTTGGCTCACTGGCTCAACTTGATGAAGGCATGAAAGCAAAGCTGAAGCCGGTGATAGAAAACCTGCTGAAGAAAAAAGTAAGTGACACATTCGCCAGCCCGGAAGGCCAGCAAGCAATGAATGCCCTGCATTTCCGGCATGACGGTGGTAAGGGATTGGAGGCCGCGCGCAACGCATACCAGCAACGGTTAGTGGATGCCTCCGCTGCGGCGCTGACGGATTTAGCGCTGAAAGCTCCAGCAGAAATCACAGCAAGCGAGGCAAAAAACCAAATTGCGGATGCTTTAAAAAAACATGACGGCCTGCTGGGAGATGCGGAACGCGACCTGATCGCCGATGCGCTGGCAAAAAAATACATGGATGTGAAAGATAAAGGCTTGCAGGCGCTGGCGAATGACGGCGGACTGGATATAGCAACAGTAGATAAAACCATCAAACAAGAAGCAGTAGAACATATTCCTTCGGCAGATTCTATTTTAAAGGAAATTCAGAAAAAACGAGATGAATATAACGGATTTAATCAATGGATGGCATCTGCACCTGACGATGCGCAGGCCAAGAAGATGGCGGATGAGGTCCATAAACAATTAAGCGAGATTATTCCCGCCAAAGCCGCCATTTCGATTAAAAACACCGGTAAGATTGACGAAAAATCTTTTACGAACGAAGTGGTACAGGAATTGGATAACCGCCTTCGCCAGCGCGCAGCGAATGGGGAGTTTGGCGCAAGCTGGAAACCGGGATATGTAAAAGACTTCTTTAGCGATATGCTTGCAACCGTTCGTGTGGAGTTGCCAAAACGGCTTGCAGCTTTTCCTGCCGCTCAGACCACCAAGTTAAGCGCCTCTATACCTGCATCACCTGATAAAATGGCAAGCCTGATGCCGTCCCCCTCCGGACGCTTCCGCAGCGCCGAAGCAAACGGCGATTTCAAAGCGCCAGTCACTACGCCGCCTTCCACGCCACTTAATCCCGGGATGCAGCTTTCCTAACCAAACGCCTTCTTCAAAAATCCCCCCGCAATCGCAATCCCCTCCAGATCAATGCTATGGCCAATCGCGGGACGGGTATGCGTCTCCACTGGCACCTGATATTCCTGCAGCGCTTTCTCGGCGGCGTCCATGGCGGCATAGGGCACCACGTCGTCCAGCCGCCCATGAATCAGGCAGACCGGCGGGCGGGAGGCGATTTCAGTGCGCAAACTCTCCGGGGCGATAAGCGCACCGGAGAAGCCGACCACGGTGGCAATGGAAGGCATGCGCCGCAGCGCTGTGTGCAGCGAAAGCATGGTGCCCTGCGAAAACCCCACCAGCGCCAGCGCCGAGGGCGGCAGGGAGAGTGCCGCCAGTTTTTCATCGATAAACATATTTAGCGCACCCGCCGCCCGCCGCGCGCCGGCCAGCAGCGTGCTCGGCGTGCGGTCCATCAGCGAGAACCACTGGTAGCCGTACGGATTCACCTCGCATATCTCGGGCGCGTTCGGGGCGATGAAATGCGCCTCCGGCAGGTCGCGCGCGAACATGTCGGCGAGGTCGATCAAATTCGCCCCGTCCGCTCCCCAGCCGTGCAGCAGCAGCACCAGCTGCTTGGCAGGGCCACCGGAAGCGGGCGTGTATTCAGGACCGGAGAGGGACATAATATATCTCGTCTGTCGTTGCTAGTCTGTCGTTAGTCGTAAATAATCGACGTGCATGTATTTTACTATTCTTTACATGCGTTATTTTCTACAAACGATCAACGACAGACTAGCAACGACAGACAATTATGCCCACCCTTACCCTGATCGACGGCTCCGGCTTCATCTTCCGCGCCTACCATACCCTGCCGCCGATGACCAACCCGGAAGGCACGCCGGTCGCCGCCGTGTACGGCTTCACCAATATGATCCTTAAGCTGCGCGAGAGCATGAAGCCGGACTATATCGCCGTGGTGTTCGACGCCGGGCGCATCACCTTCCGCAACGCGCTCTATGAGCATTACAAGGCGCACCGCCCGGAAGCGCCGGAGGATTTGCGCCCGCAATTCCCGCTGGTACGCGACGCCGCCCGCGCGCTCGGCCTGCCGGTCATGGAACTGGAAGGCTTCGAGGCTGATGATTTAATCGGCACCTATGTTTGTGAAGCCCGTAAGCACGGGATCGACGTCACCATCGTCTCCTCCGACAAGGATTTGATGCAGTGCGTGGGCGATGGCGTCCGCATGTGGGACCCGATGAAGCAGAAGCCCATCGGTGAAGCGGAGGTGCTGGAAAAATTCGGCGTGCCGCCGGAGAAGGTGGTGGAAGTGCTGGCGCTGATCGGCGATTCCTCGGACAATGTGCCGGGCGTCCCCGGCATCGGCCCCAAAACCGCCGCCGAGCTGATCAATGAATACGGCGATTTGGAAACCCTGCTGGAAAACGCCAGCCACATCAAGCAGCCCAAGCGCCGCGAGGCGCTGACTCAGCATGCGGCACAGGCAAGGCTTTCCAAGAAGCTGGTGCAGCTCGACTGCAACACTCCGCAGCCATTGCCACTGGAGGATTTGCGCCTGCGCGACCCGGACGCGGACACCTTGCAGTCCTTCCTGCAAAAACACGGATTCCGTTCCTTGCTGCTGAAGCTGAAAGATAAATTCGGTTTTTCCGAACCTGTTACACCGTCATTGCGAGCGCCAGCGAAGCAATCCACCTCTCCACTCGCTGAGGGGTGGATTGCTTCGCCTACGGCTCGCAATGACGGTCCGGTTGTTTATACGTTGGTGCAGGAAGAAGCGGAGCTGGCGCAATGGATTACCAATGCACGCGCCAAAGGCGCGGTGGCGTTCGACTGCGAAACCACCTCCATTGACGCCATGACCGCCGAGCTGGTCGGGTTTTCGCTCTGCTTTGAGCCCGGCACTGCCTGCTATGTGCCGCTGGCGCACCGCGTCGCCGGTTCGGAA
>CAYPEF010000161.1:0-3192 GCA_964409675.1 uncultured Rickettsiales bacterium
GATAAGCTGGTGGTTTACCCGGAAAACATGAAGAAAAACCTCAACCAGCTCACCGGCCTCGTCTTCTCCCAGCGCGTGCTGCTGGCCCTAACGCAAGCGGGCGTCAGCCGTGAGGATTCGTATGCGCTGGTGCAGCGCAACGCCATGAAAGTCTGGGAACAGGGCAAGGATTTCCTCACCGAACTCAAAGCGGATGCGGATGTCACCAAACATCTTTCACCCGCAAAGATCGAGGAAATGTTCGACCTCGGCTACCATACCAAGCATGTGGATACGATTTTCAAACGCGTATTCGGCGCTTAAATGAATTTCATCCTCCATCCGCAACTGGCAGCCGATACGCATTTCATCGCCGACCTGCCGCTCTCGCGCCTGCTGCTGATGAACGAAGCCCGTTTTCCATGGCTGATTTTAGTGCCGCGCGTGGCAGGCGTCAGCGAATGGTTTGACCTGAATGCTGCGCAACAGGCGCAACTATCCGCCGAAGCCTGCCGCGTGGGCGCGATACTGAAAGCGGAACTGAACGCCGATAAAATCAACATCGCCGCCCTTGGCAACCAGGTGCCGCAATTGCATGTTCACGTCATCGCCCGTTTCAAATCCGACGCCGTCTGGCCGCAGCCGGTGTGGAACTGCACCGCGCCGCGCACCGCCTACACGCAAGCGCAGGCGGAAACGCTGATGAATGCTTTCAGAAATATGCGGCTGGAATAGCGCTACCGCCGGTGCTCCAGCAGCGCGGCGTTTTCTTTCAGCAGTAATGCATAGCGCATCCAGCCCGCGCCTGCGGCGAGTTGCGCGCCGCGCTGGTATTCCAGCGAATCTCGCTGCACATATGCCAGGTGCTTCGGCATGCTCAGCATCTCCTGCATCGGCGGCAGCGGCTCGAACATCGCCCGCTCGGGGTCGGCGTTGCGCACCGCGTTGTTCATGCCGTTGCGCAGCACTGCCGACACCAGCAATCGCGGCACCATGCCGTTGCGCCCGGTGCCGAAGTAATAATGCGTCTCCGGCTGATGGCCGCTTTTATCGGTGACGGAATAGTTCACCCTGGCTTCCGCGCCGGCTGACGGCGGGTTCTTGCCTTCTCCCCATACGAAATGCCCCCACGCATCCGAGCGCTCCATCTGCGTGGCGATGGCAGCGGGCCGGAAGCGATCGATGCGCGGATCCGGATTTTCCGGCAGGGAGAGATAAGCGATGTGATAACGGCTTTGCCTGTCCAGCGTCAGGCTGTGGCGGTCGCGGATGGGATGCGCCTCGCGCATGCACGTTACCGGCATGATCAGCAGCTCCTTCGCCGGGCGCTGCAAAGCCTCATTCCAGCCGCGCATATCCGGCATGCGGCAGAGCATGCGCCCCATCATTTCATTGAGCGTATTGTCGGGCCGGTAGGCGCCCTGGATATTGCCATCGTCGCGGTGGACGAAACTGAGCATGGTAAACGGCGCGCGGTGTCCCATCACCGTACCCATGTTGCCGCCGGTCACCACCAGCGCCTGCGCACATGCCTCGCGGATTTCCATCGGCGTATAGCCCAGTTCCACCATGCGCTCATGCAGCGCGTTGCCCACCTGCTGGATGAATGCGCCGCCGTAGCTGTGCGCCAGCACCTGCACGTTGCGCAGGCGCTTCTTTGCTTCCGCCAGCGGCAGCTTTTTCCCCGCCTCCTCCACCAGCGGAAACAGATGATCGCGCGCGAAATGCAATGCGAACGCGGAATAGGGCGGCTCCGGTGTCTCGCCGGAAGCCACGGCTTCGTTATAGCGCAGCACATCCGCGCCGATGTTTTCCTGCAGGCCGGGATACATCACGCTTACGATGTCATACGGCTCGCTCCCGTCCAGATATTCCGGCGCTTCCAGCAAGCCGTGGCCGGTTTTGGCGAAGCCGTTGCACTGCTTGCCGCCGCCGGGGCTATGGGTGGTGATATACCTGCCGCCGCAGCACAGAAGCGTCGGTTTCTGAAACAGCTCCTCCTGCAGCGCAAGTATGCTGTAGCCATTATCCTTAGTGCTCGAAGTCGTTTTCCGGCGGCGCAGCAGCGTTACTCTTTCGGCGGTATGCACCTTCATTGCCCTTGCTTGCCCCACAACCGTTTCGCCGGTTTTAGCACATAAAAAATCCATTACAAATTTGTAATTCAGACGTCATCGCCATGTAAGAGCGCAGGGCCTATGCTGTCTTTCACGTAATGCAGCTGCATTATGATTCTGGTTCGTAACTCAATCGTATAGGACTTTTCCATGAACAAGACCCTTGCTCTTCTCGCTGCCGTAGCCGGCGTTGCTTTCACCGCTCCGGTGTTCGCCGCTGAACCCGCTACCACCGAAACCACCAAGACCACCGAGACCAAGACCGAAAGCGCGAAGCCCGCGCACGCTGAAAAGAGCACGAAGACCACCCACACCGCCAAGAAAGAAACCACCAAGAAGGAAGAGCTGGCTCCTGCTGCCGGCGAGTCCAAGACCACCGAAACCAGCAAGACCACCGAAACCAAGACCGAAGAAGCCAAATAAGCTTTTTCACTTCGGTGAAAAGCGCGCCGGTGGCAACGCCGGCGCGCTTTTTTATTCACCCGCTATTCTGCATAAATAAGATATATGTTTATGCTTATTTTTCAGTTACAAATTATTAATTCTACTTTCATTGCGGCGTTAAGCGTGCTGCCTTAATGTGCTCCTCAGGTGATGCGATGGCATCATTGGAAAAAGGAAAAACAATTTATAAAGGATACCGCTATGAACAGGACTCTCGCCCTTCTCGCCGCTGTCGCCGGCGTTGCTTTTGCCGCCCCGTCGTTCGCCGCCGACACGGCCACTTACGAAACCAAAACCAAAGTGAAAGCCGACGACGACGGCGATTACAAGGAAACCACCACCACTGAAAGCAAAGACATGGCCGGCACCAAGACCGAAAGCGAAAGCAAGGTCGATGTGGACGCCAAGGCTGACGGCAGCGTAGAGAAAACCGTCACCACTGAAAAAACATCCGATCCCAAGGGCCTCGGCAATAAAACCAAGGTAAAGACCAAAGACACGGTGAAAACCGACGCCGCCGGCAACACCATGGACAGCAAGCACAAAAAGACCGTCAACGGCAAGACCGTTGAAGATACCGAAAGCAAAGCCCACTAAGCTTTTGCCTGGTTAACTCCGAACGCGCCGGAATCTCCCTTCCGGCGCGTTTTTT
>CAYPEF010000162.1:0-3190 GCA_964409675.1 uncultured Rickettsiales bacterium
CAACCAGTTCCCCACCCGCACCAGCACATCATAGATAAACGTCGCGCTGGAGGCGATGAAGGCAAGGCCTATCAGCAGCAGCACCCCGTCGCGCTCCAGCATGGCCAGCGCCAGGATTGAAATACCGATACTGGGCAGGAAATTACCGCCCGGAATCGGCAGCGAAAGAACGGCCGCCAGCAGCGCGATCAGCACAGCAAGCAAACGCTCAACTAACGGCGAGGTGAGCACCAGCAAGCGCGGCTTCAGGAATTTCTCCATCAGCACCAGCACATCCAGTGACTTCAATAATGCTTTTTTAAACGAGTCCGGCGAAAACTCCTTTTGCGCCACTTTCTCCGGCAGCCAGATGCTGGCGCGTCCCGCCGCCATCTGCAGCGCGATAATCAGTATCGGCACGCCGGTCAGGGTGGAAAACCCCGGAATGGCCCCGGCCACCACGCTGGGCAGGGAAAACAGCAGGATGGAAAGCGCGAAGCTCCCCTCGCCCAGCAACGCGGTAAACCGCCGGACGGTGATGCTATTTTCATTGCATTCATCGAGGATGTGCTTAACGATGGAACTGGTGCGGTGATTGGGCTGCAGTGTAAACCTCCGGGATGCATGCGCAGACTTTGACTATATAAGCCAATTATCCATTTTGCAAACATCACCGGCTCTTATGAACGCCGCGATACAAAGCATCAATGCCTTCAGTAAAATTTTTCACGCTGCAAAATAAAGGCTATCTGTAATCGAATTGAAACCCCGCCCTCATATGGTGAAGGCGGGGTTTTATGCACAATATTAATTGAATGCACTTAGTAAGAGCTGCCAACCGAGCAGGTGTTGGAGCGGCAATACCAAGTATACGGAACAAAGCCGTTAGGGGGCATTCTGGTGGTATCCACTACCACCGTTCCTTGAATGAGCGCGCCATAGCCATCCTGGCGACAATACTGATCGGCCTGCGCGTCCGTAAGCGTGGTGCCGGCGCGAACTAGGCGTCCGTCTTTTACAAAGCCGCCGCCATTAGGGCAGAAAGATTGCTGAATCGCTCCAGCAAACGCACTATTTACAAATGTCAGACAAAGAACGGATGCCAGAATTGCAGCTTTTTTCTTCATAAATATTACTCCTTTTTTTAAATTATAATTAAAATTTATCCCAATAAAATAACCAATTTTTACCATTATACCTTTCAAATATGACGCGAATATTACAATTTCAGACAAATATGCCTTAATTTTCTTATTCACTGGAATTTCATTAGAAAATTATTTTTTTTAACTTGTAATGACGTTTGGCATAGCCAGCACACCGAAAGATGCTTCTGCCAAAGGCTTGTCTTTAGCACGCCATAAACCCGCTTGTGATAGGCCGGGTTTCTGCTATCTTTGAAGGCATCACCAACAGGAGCTTCGGAAACTGGCCTATGGCATCACGCGCGGCGCATTTCGCAGGCGATTTCACACGTCACCCTTTACGCCAGTTGGCGGGTTTCCTGGTTTTCCTGATCTCGGTCTATCTCTGCCTGAGCCTGTTCACCTATAATCAGGCAGACCCCTCGCTCAACCGCGCCACCACCACCACCCCCGCTAACCTGGGCGGCTATTTCGGCGCCATGGTGGCTGATTTCTGCCTGCAGACGCTGGGACTTACCAGCGCCCTGCTGGTGCTGGTGCCCGCCACCTGGGGCTGGAAGATGCTCATGGGGCGGCGCGTGGAATATGTCTGGCTGCGCATTTGCATGATGCTTTTGTCGCTGACGCTGTTTTCTTCACTATTAATGAAGGTGGAAGCGCCGATGAGCTGGCCGATCGCCAGCGGGCTGGGCGGTTCCATCGGCGTGGTAGTGCATGACGGCTTTCTGCATAAGCTTTATGCCAATGCACTGTTCACCCTTTGCGTCTTCGCCACCGCCGCTTTTACGCTGGCGCTAGCGTTCGGGATGACCCTTTCCGAATGGAAAAGCCTCGGCTCCATCATTCATGGCTCAACGCTCGCTGTCATCGACAGCGCGCGCAACTTACGCGACCGCATCGGCGTGGAGCGCGATGAAGAGGAAGAACCGTGGCACCGCCGCGCCGTATCGCGCCTGATCTCCCTCCTGCCCTTCCGCCGCGCTGAAACGGACGAAGAAGAGGAATATGACGAAGAGGATGCTGCCGACGAGGAAGAGGAAGAAGAAGCCCCGCGCGTGCGCCAGAAGAAACCCGCGCTCGCCATCGTGAAAAAATCCCCGCCGATGGTAAAGGCGCAGCAGCAGTCGCTGGCGCTTCCGGCAGGCGAATTCCAGTTGCCTCCGGTGACGCTGCTGGCCAGCGCACCCCGCACGCGCAAGACCGGAACCTCCGAATCGGCGCTCACCCAGAACGCCAAGTTGCTGGAGACAGTGCTGCAGGATTTCGGCGTCAACGGCAAGATCCTTGAAATCCGCCCCGGACCCGTAGTGACGCTCTATGAGCTGGAACCGGCGGCAGGCACCAAATCCTCGCGCGTCATCGGCTTATCCGATGATATTGCCCGCTCGATGAGTGCTGTTTCAGCCCGTATCGCCGTCATCCCCGGCCGCAACGCCATCGGCATCGAACTCCCCAACACCACGCGCGAAACCGTTTATTTCCGTGAAATGCTGGAAGCCGATGCGTTTGAATCGAGCGAGGCGCGCCTGCCGCTCGCGCTCGGCAAGGATATCGGCGGCGCGCCGATTGTGGTGGACCTTGCGCGCATGCCGCACCTGCTGGTGGCGGGCACCACCGGCTCGGGCAAATCGGTAGCCATCAACACCATGATCATGTCATTGGTGTACCGCCTGACGCCCGAGGAATGCAAATTCATCATGATCGACCCCAAGATGCTGGAACTTTCCATCTATGACGGCATCCCCCACCTGCTCTCGCCGGTGGTGACCGAACCCGGCAAAGCCGTGGTGGCGCTGAAATGGACCGTCAAGGAAATGGAAAACCGCTACCGGCTGATGAGCAACCTGGGTGTGCGCAATATCGACGGCTACAACAAGAAAATCCGCGAAGCCAAATCCAGCGGCAAGGAGCTGAGCCGCAGCGTGCAGACCGGCTTCGACCCCGAAACCGGCAAGCCGATTATCGAGGAAGTGCCGCTGGAGATGAACGAGCTGCCCTTCATCGTGGTGGTGGGGGACGAAATGGCCGATCTGATGCTGGTGGCGGGCAAGGACATCGAAGCCAGC
>CAYPEF010000163.1:0-3138 GCA_964409675.1 uncultured Rickettsiales bacterium
AAAACCCCTTGCCATCTCCTCCTCTTTATGGTTTGCCGTTGGGCTAAACTGTTTTAATCGCTGACCTGTTGCGGTGTCGGCGGGTGGCGTTTGCGCCATGCTGCCGGTGTGCGGCCCGGTTCCCGGCAGGGAAGCGGGGCAGGGGGCAAAACCATTGTTCAACGTTCAAGGAACCACCATGCAAATTTCCGTGCTCGCCGATGAAGGCCTGAAAAAATCGTTCAAATGCGTCATTCCCGCCGGCGAGGTGGAGGTGGCGATGGATCAGGAGCTGAAGCGCATCGGCCAGTCGGTGAAGATCGCGGGCTTCCGCCCCGGCTTCGTGCCGATGAAAATCCTCCAGCAGCGCTACGGCAAATCCGTGCAGCAGGACGTGATCCGCAACCTCGTCACCGACAGCGCCACCAAGGCCATCCAGCAGCGCAACCTCCGCCCGGCGCTCACTCCCAACGTGGAAAACCAGCAATACCAGGAAGGCGGCGAGCTCAGCTTCACCCTCACCATGGAAGTGCTGCCCGACCTGCCGGAAATGAAATTCTCCGACATCAGCCTCACCCGCGAAGTGTTCGACATTGAAGAGTCCGACATCGATGAAGGATTGCAGCGCCTCGCCGAGCGCAGCCCGCAGCTTGCCGCGCTGCCGGAGAGCGCCAAGGCCAAGGAAGGCAACGTGGTGAACATGGATTTCCGCGGCACCATCGACGGCGTGGCATTCGATGGCGGCACCGCCGAGCAGTTCCAGATCGAGCTGGGCAGCGGCCGCCTGATCGACGGTTTCGAGAAGCAGCTCATCGGCGTGAAAGCCGGCGATACGAAGGACGTGCGCGTCACCTTCCCGCAGGATTATTTCAATGCCGACGTAGCCGGTAAGGAAGCCGTGTTCGCTGTGACGGTGCGCGATGTTTCCGAGCTGAAAACTCCGGAAATGACCGACGAATTCGCCAAGAGCAAGGGCTTCTCCGATATTCGCGCGCTGCGCGAAGCCGTGCGCGACCAGCTGATGAAGGATTTCAAATCCATCGTCCGCACCCGCCTGAAGAAGCAGCTGTTCGACACGCTTGAGGGGCGCTGCGACTTCCCCGTGCCCGCCGGTATGTCCGACCTGGAATTCAACTCCATCTGGCAGCAATTACAGCAGGCGAAGGCGCAGGGCGATGAAACCGTGGCCGGAAAATCGGACGACGAACTCCGCACCGAGTATAAAGCCATCGCCGAGCGCCGCGTGCGCCTGGGCATCCTGCTCGCCGAAATCGCCCGCCGCGAGAAGCTGCAGGTGGGCCGCGACGAACTCACCCGCGCGCTGATCCAGCATGCCAGCCAATACCCCGGCCAGGAACAGCGCGTGATGGAATTCTACCGCCAGCACCCCGAGCGCCTCGATGAACTACGCGGGCCGATTCTGGAAGAAAAAGCGGTAGACTGGATTCTCGGCAAGGTGAACATGACCGACACTAAGATCGTCGCCGCCGACCTGTTCAAGGACGAAGAAGACGAATCCGCCGAAAAACCCAAAGCCGCCAAGCCGAAAAAAGCGGCGACGAAAAAAGATGAAGCCGAAGGTGAAGCAAAGCCGAAAGCGGCCAAGAAAAAATCCGCCAAATCCACGGAGGGCGACGCCGAGTAATTTACACATATCCTTTTTGTCATTCTGAACGCAGTGAAGAATCTAGACCCTTCGCTTCGCTCAGGATGACAGGGCAGGGCGCTCCGTCTTGCCTTCCCCGCATTCCTTCCTTATTCTTACCATAATCAGCCTTTCTTGGCTTTCATTTACGCCTATAATGAAAAAATTACCTGCTTTGCCTTAAAAATAACGAATCATTAACCACTTTAAGGCTACAAGACACTATCACTTCGCTACAAAGGAATCCTCCCATGGCCGACATTCTCGATACTTACATGAACACGCTGGTGCCCATCGTCATTGAACAGACGAGCCGGGGCGAGCGTTCGTTCGACATTTATTCGCGCCTGCTGAAAGAGCGCATCATCTTCCTCGTCGGCCCCGTGAACGACCATATGGCGACGCTTGCCGTGGCGCAGCTTCTGTTCCTGGAAGCGGAAAACCCCGATAAGGAAATCTCTATGTACATCAACTCGCCGGGCGGTGTGGTGACGTCGGGCCTCTCCATCTACGACACCATGCAATACATCAAGCCGACCGTATCGACGCTATGCATCGGCCAGGCCGCCTCGATGGGCTCGCTGCTGCTCACCGCCGGCGCCACCGGCAAGCGCTACTCGCTGCCCAATTCGCGCATCATGATCCACCAGCCCTCTGGCGGCTTCCAGGGCCAGGCGACCGACATTGAAATCCATGCCCGCGAGATCCTTTCCTTGCGTGCCCGCCTGAACCAGATTTATGTGAAGCACACCGGCCAGAAGCTCTCGATGATCGAGAAGAATATGGAGCGTGACAATTTCATGACCGCCGAGGCCGCCAAGGAATTCGGCCTGATCGACGAAGTGGTCAACGCCCGCGGCGTTGCGGCGGCGGAAGAGGAGATGAAGAAGAAGTAATGAGTATAGGATATGGAGTTTGGCATATGGAAAGGGTTATGATTGCCAAAGCGTCATCCTCTCCCTACATATTGTATAAACCCTTTATGCTAAACTCGGTACTTAATACTCCAAACTCACTACTAGGAGACCCACGTGACTAAAACCGGCGGACGCGAGTCCAAGAATACCCGATACTGTTCCTTCTGCGGCAAGTCCGAGCACGAAGTGCGCAAGCTCATCGCAGGGCCGACCGTGTTCATCTGCGATGAATGCGTGGTGCTGTGCATGGACATCATCCGCGCCGCCGACAAGGGCGTGCTGGCGCGCGAAGGCGAGGAAATCGCCAAGCCCGCCGAGATTCGCAAGGTGCTGGACGATTATGTCATCGGCCAGGAGCAGGCGAAGAAAATCCTCTCCGTGGCGGTGCACAACCATTATAAGCGCATCTCGTTGCTGGAGAAGAACAGCGAGGTGGAACTCGCCAAATCCAACATCCTGCTGATCGGCCCCACCGGCTCGGGCAAGACGCTGCTCGCGCAGACGCTGGCCCGCATCCTCGACGTGCCCTTCACCATGGCCGACGCCACCACGCTGACCGAAGCCGGTTACGTGGGCGAGGACGTGGAAAACATCATC
>CAYPEF010000164.1:0-3080 GCA_964409675.1 uncultured Rickettsiales bacterium
GTTCCCTGCCGCATCCGGTATCTTCCAACGGATGCATTTCATTGAGCGCTCAATGGGGCTCAGTATGCAGGGAATGAGCGGGGCCGGAAGTGCATTTTTACAAAGGTCATAAATTTTGCCTGCCATGCCCGTAAAAGCGGGCATGGCAGGAATGGAGTTGCACTAAGGGCGACGAACGGCAAATATTACCGTTTGCGCCGCAGACGCGGCAGGATGGATTACCGGATTAAGCCCGGAAATGGCAAATGAAGATTATGGTTTAAATGACAGGCAGGAAGTAAATCCATTCATAAAATGGAATTACTCCATGTACTGCCCACCGTTGATCGAGAAGGTCTCGCCGGTCACGAACCCGGATTCATCCGCTGCCAAATACACCACCGCGCGGGCGATTTCTTCCGGCTGGCCGAGGCGGCCTACCGGGATGCCGGCGACGATTTTCTGCATCACTTCCGGCTTGATGGCTTTCAGCATATCCGTTTCGATATAGCCAGGGGCGATAGCATTCACCGTGATGCCCTTGGCGGCGGATTCACGCGCGAGCGCTTTGGTGAAGCCGAAAATGCCCGCCTTGGCCGCGGAATAATTGGTCTGCCCGAACTGGCCGAGCTGGCCGTTCATGGAGCTGATATTGACGATGCGCCCGAAGCCCCGCTCGCGCATGGATTCAATCACGCAGCGCGTCATGTAGAAGCAGGAATTGAGGTTGGTGCTGATGACAGCGTCCCACTGCTCGGGCGTCATTTTATGCATCGGCGTATCGCGGGTGATGCCGGCGTTGTTGACAAGAATATCGACCGGCCCGCCAAAATCCTTCTGCGCATGCTCCACACCCTGTCGGCAGGCGTCGAAATCCGAGATGTCCCACTTGTAGGCAATGATCTTGTGCTCTTTGGCGAACGCCTTGGCGGCTTCGTCGTTGGAGGCGTAATTCACCGCCACGTTATAGCCAGCGTCCTTCAGCGCCACCGCGATAGCCGCGCCAATGCCGCGCGTGCCGCCGGTGACGATTGCATTTCGTTTGGTGGATGGTAGACGGTGAGTGGTGGATGGTGTGGTCATGCGATTTTCCTTTCTAAAGATTGTAAAAGGCGCATTAGCATTTTTCCGATGCTGGCGCTTGATTCCATTAGCGGGTGAAATTCCGCCTCATCTATATATTTTCGCCGGTATGCAATAATAAGCTGTGTCTCAGCTTCGGCTAGTGAACCGCGCGCAATGTTAATAAACTGCATCAACTCGCGCGTATTGGCGCGTGCGCTGCCTTCGGCGATATTAGAAGGAATCGATACCGCACTGCGGCGCAACTGGTTCGATAAGCCGTATCGTTCCTCCTTTGGAAAACAGCCGGTGAGGTCATAAATCCGGTCAACGAACTCAATGGCGCATTGCCATACTTCAAGCTCGCGGTAACTCTGAATTTTCATCCATCACCATCCACGATTCACCATTCACCTTCCACTACTTACCTTTCCACACACATGGCCACACCCATGCCGCCGCCGATGCAAAGCGTGGCCAAACCCTTTTTGGCATCGCGCGCCGCCATTTCGTAAAGCAATCCGGTCAGCACCCGCGCGCCGGAGGCGCCGACGGGGTGGCCGAGCGCAATCGCGCCGCCGTTGACATTGACTCTGCTCACATCCCAGCCAAGCTCGCGGTTGACGGAAATGGCCTGCGCGGCAAAGGCTTCGTTGGCTTCGATCAAATCGAGGTCGCCAATGCTCCAGCCAGCTTTTTCCAGCGCCTTGCGGGTGGCCGGGATGGGGCCGGTGCCCATGATGGACGGATCGACGCCCGCATGCGCCCACGCCTTGATGGTCGCCATCGGCTTCAGGCCGCGCTTATCGGCATCGGCGCGGGTCATGAGCATGACCACGGCTGCGCCGTCGTTGATGCCGGAGGAATTGCCGGCGGTGACGGTGCCTTCCTTGTCAAACGCAGGGCGCAGCTTGGCGAGGCCCTCAAAGGTGGTATCGGCGCGCGGGCCTTCGTCGGTATCGACGGTGATGTCGCCTTTTTTATTGGAGATGGTGATGGGGACGATCTGATCCTTGAACTTGCCGTCCTTGATGGCCTTGCTGGCTTTCTGTTGCGAAGCCACGGCGAACTCATCCTGCTCCTGCCGGGTGATGCCGAATTTCTTGGCCACGTTCTCGGCGGTCACGCCCATGTGGATATTGTGGAAGGGGTCCACCAGCGCGTCATAGAGCATTGTGTCCACCATGGTGGCCGGGCCCATTTTCACGCCGTTCCTGAGTGGTATTGCATGCGGGGACTGGCTCATGCTTTCCTGACCGCCCGCGATGACGACAGAGCTGTCACCATTTTTAATCGCCTGAAAGCCCAAGCACACCGCACGCAGGCCCGAGCCGCAGAGCTGGTTCATGCCCCATGCCGGGGTTTCCTTCGGGATACCGGCGCCGAGCGAGGCAATGCGCGCCGGGTTGGGGCCGCAATGGGCGGTGAGAATCTGGCCCATGATGACTTCCGATACATCGGCTGCATTCACGCCGGTGCGTTTCAGCACCTCCTTCATCACCGCCTCGCCGAGCTTATGGGCGGAGAGGGAGGAGAGCGATCCGTTAAACGTACCAATGGGCGTGCGCACCGCGCCGACGATGACGATATCTTCTTTGCTGGCCATGGGAAACTCCTGCGATGGAATAATAGAGAAAGCCTGTTCTAGGAATATGTAGGGAGCTTGTCCAATTATTTCATCACTGCGCTGCAGCAAAGCTCGTATAATATCCCTCTCCCTTGAGGGGAGAGGGTTGCATCTTCTTAGCGCCCTTGCGCTTAGAAGATGCTGGGAGAGGGTGACGGCGGAGCAATAGCTGACAGGCCTTCCACCCCCACCAAGAAAACCTAAGCGCAAGCGCTAAGGTTTTCTGTCCTCCCCCCTCCAGGGGGAGGGAAAATTATAAACGCTACTTTATACAACGCACCCACGCCGCAAACGGCTCCCACAACTCCTTCCGCGCCCTGCTGCCGACGATCATGCCGACATGCCCGGAGGAGGGGGAGATGATGGTTTTTTCCGGCATGGCATCCGCCAGCGCCAGCGCGGAGGCCTTGGG
>CAYPEF010000165.1:0-3017 GCA_964409675.1 uncultured Rickettsiales bacterium
GCGAGCGGCGCATGTTGCGGCGGGAGGGGGTGGTTTTTCGTTTCGGTACGGCCATGAGACTATCCTTTATGCTGTAAACGGGCTTTTTAATGCAAAAGCCCATGCATTACAACAGGAAAATTACAAAACTCCATGAAGGGCTTAATAGAAATAATTAGCATTATCAGCGATCTAAGGCTGCTCGCTCCAGCCGAGCAGATCTTTACGTTCCTTGAAATGCACAATATCGTCGAACGTATCGCGTTGATCCGAGGAGCTTTGCGAATAAGGCTTGGTTACATAGGCACCGTTGAAAGCACCTGACACCCCGGCACTGGTGCAATCGCAATTCTCCAACTCATCGGCATTTGTAATATCTGTATTAATGCGCCCATTTCCACCATTACGTGGGTATGCGCCATGACCATTTTCACCAGCACTGTAAAGAATATAAACCGGAGAAACCGGTGAGCGATTAATGGTACTAAAAAAAATACCATTTACTATCGCATTATTACCCGTTAGCCGTGTAATTAGGAATTTTATATTACCCTCTACTGACCAACTGAGATAAATACCATTCACAAAATCAGTACCAGTGGTAAGCGTCTGAGAATCGAGAAGGTCATTAGTATCTGCATTATATACATCCATTCTCTGGCCACGACCTTGCAATGGCCAGTCCATTGCATATAAGGTTACTTTATGCGTCTTTCCGTCAGTAAAATTCATAGTTATTGAGAAACTGCCGCCCGATTCAAACCACACGGCAGCAATACGATCATTATGATCCAAGCCTTTCTGCAATGCACGTACATCCGCCGTGGATGCGCTCCATACATAATCAAATTTATTCAAGAAGCCAAGAGTCACATAGCTTGGAAGATTGCTTTGTTCTTGGCTTATGCTATACCCATCATCACCATACACACCTACCCAGCTACCTTGGGTAGAAGTATCAGTGCCCATAAAACTCGCAGAGGCTGAAGAAGCGGCATGAGCAGTAGAAATCAATTGCCATTGATTACTTGCAAAAGGCCATTGAGTGTTTTCCAGGGAAGAAGCTTGCAGACTGCCTAAAGCACTAATGCCGTTAACAATAAAACCATTATTGGCAGTAAACCGCTTATCCACCGCATACATAATGCGCCGTCCCCAGCTGTCAAACGCATACTCATCCGGCAATTGCAGGGTTTTGGTAGGAACCCCTCCCGCCACTGAATTACCGCTGGAGAAATTCGCCGCCGGCGTGCCACCGGTGCAAGTGCCGGCAGTGGCGGCTTCAATGCCGAAATTAGCCACAGAGGTTGCCAATGTAATATCCGCCGGGCAGGGAATGCGATTATTGGCGCGGCGGTAATTCAGCAAGGCATTTTCAACGATACGCATGCGCTGGTCGGTATCCTCGCGCGTGGTCTTGGCTGAATAGGCAGTAAACATTGCCACCGCGCCGCCCAGCATCACGGCAATGATGGTCAGGACGATGCTGAGTTCGAGCAATGTAAAACCGGAAGCTCTGCGACCTGCGCGGGCGCGTAAGAACGGGACCATATGATGCAATAGCTGAACGGATTATTCCTTATCCAGGATAGCGCATGTCGGTTAATTTATTATTAACCTCTTCCGCATCCTGCGGCTTACATATGGATCACGCGCCCATACGCATCCAGCACCGATTCATGCATCATCTCCGACAACGTCGGATGCGGGAATACGGTATGCATCAGCTCGCCCTCGGTCAACTCGCCGGTTCTGGCGATGGCATACCCCTGGATCATCTCCGTCACTTCCGCGCCAATCATGTGCGCGCCAAGCAACTCGCCGGTTTTGCCGTCGAAAATGGTTTTCACCAATCCTTCCGGCTCACCCAGCGCAATCGCCTTGCCATTGCCAATAAAGGGGAACTTGCCCACTTTCACCTGATAGCCTTTTTCCTTCGCCGCCTTCTCGGTCAGCCCTACGCTTGCAATCTGCGGCGAACTGTAGGTGCAGCCCGGAATGTGCGAGGTCTTGAGTGGATGCACGCCCTTGACACCGGCGATTTTCTCCACGCAGATCACGCCTTCATGGCTTGCCTTATGCGCGAGCCAAGGCGCGCCGGCGATATCCCCGATCGCATAGACGCCCGGCTCCGCCGTCTGGCACCACTCGTTGATGACAATGTGGGTTTTTTCCACCTTCACCTTGGTGTTCTCCAGCCCCAGATTTTCCGTGTTGCCGACGATGCCGACCGCAAGGATCACCCGATCTACCGTGAGTTCGGAGGTTTTCCCGCCCTGCTCAAGCGTGGCGGTGACGTTATCCTTGCCTTTCTTCAGCGCCTTCACGTTGGTGGCGGTGAGAATCTTCATGCCTTGCTTCTCAAACGCTTTCTGCGCCAGCTTGGAGATTTCCTCATCCTCCACCGGCAGGATGCGTTCCATCACTTCCACCACCGTCACTTCCGCACCCAGTGCACGATAGAAGCTTGCGAACTCGATACCGATGGCGCCGGAGCCGATCACCAGCAATGATTTCGGCATCATGGTCGGCACCATTGCCTCACGGTAGGTCCATACTAATTTGCCGTCCGGCTCCAGACCCGGCAGCGTGCGCGCGCGTGCGCCGGTAGCGAGGATGATATGCTTCGCCGTGATACTTTCGGCAGCCTTGCCGTCCACCTCCACATTCACCTTGCCCTTGCCGGCAAGCTTCGCATGGCCCATGAACACGGTGACCTTGTTTTTCTTCATCAGATGGCCAATGCCCTTGGAAAGCTGCGACGCCACCCCGCGCGAGCGCTCCACCACCTTGGCGATATCAAAGCTGATCTTCTCCGCCTTCAGCCCAAACTCCTCCGCCCGGTGCATCAGGTGGAACAGCTCGGAGGTGCGCAACAGCGCTTTCGTCGGGATGCAGCCCCAGTTAAGACAAATGCCGCCGAGATGTTCACGCTCCACCAGCGCCGTTTTCATTCCCAGCTGCGCGGCGCGAATGGCCGCCACATACCCGCCGGGTCCGCCACCGATAATGACAATGTCAAATGCATGTTCAGCCAT
>CAYPEF010000166.1:0-3015 GCA_964409675.1 uncultured Rickettsiales bacterium
TGGAGATTTTAATCTCGTCAAACTGCTTGGTGGTGCCGAGCGCCTGCCCGAAGAAGGATTGAATTTCCTGCATATTTGCCATATCTTTGCTCCGATGATCCGAGGATTTGCTAACTCGAATTTTAATAAATATATTTATTTTCGTATATTTAGATTACGGTCTTTTGCCCTAGCCACTGTTTCCAAGCTTGCTGATCGATTGCCGATTTTGGAATCGTAATATCATATCCATTGCCTTCAGTACTGGATTTTAACCTACCTTTTCCGTGATTAGGGAAAGATAAATCATCTCCACATTTATCACGCTGCATAATCTCATCACCCCGTCCTGAAGAAAGACCCCGCAAATGTATTCCAAAACACTTTAGCAGGGCTTCCGATACATCTTCAGGAACGTGAATCATGCTTACATAATCCGATGTACTCTTAATAGTAACCCCGCCTTCTTGCTCTCCTGTAAGACCATTACTAGCTTTTTCAAGAAGCAATAATGCTTCACGTTGTGCTATTGGATTTTCAGCGGGTATGATCCCTTTTCTGCGCGCCCGTTCTCCCACCGCTCAGTCTTCCTTCTCCACCAGCTCCACGTTCAGGCCAAGGCTGCGAAGCTCCTTGGTCATCACGTGGAACGACTCGGGGATACCGGATTCGAATGAATGGTCGCCGCGGACGATGGATTCGTAGATCTTGCTTCTTCCCGCCACGTCGTCAGATTTGACGGTGAGCATTTCCTGCAAGCTGTACGCCGAGCCATAGGCCTGAAGCGCCCAGCATTCCATTTCCCCGAAGCGCTGGCCGCCGAACTGCGACTTGCCGCCCAGCGGCTGCTGGGTAACGAGCGAGTACGGCCCGATGGAGCGCGCGTGGATTTTATCGTCAACGAGATGGTGGAGTTTGAGCATGTAAATATAGCCCACCGTCGTCCGCCTGTCAAACGGCTCGCCGGTGCGCCCGTCGAACAGCTGCACCTGCCCGGAGGATTCCAGCCCGGCTTTGTCCAGCCAATGCACGATGTCTTCCTCCTTCGCACCGTCGAATACCGGCGTGGCGAAGGGGACACCTTTGCGCAGATTCTGGGCGAGTTCCACCACATCCTCGGCATCCAGCGCCTGGATTTCGCGCTTGATCTCCTTGTCGTCGTACACCTCTTCCAGTGTGGAACGGATGGTTTTCACCGCGTTGGCGCTCACCACCTTTTCGCCGAGATTATCCAGCATGTCGCCGATCTGGCGGCCAATGCCGGCGGCGGCCCAGCCAAGGTGCGTCTCCAGAATCTGGCCGACGTTCATGCGCGACGGCACGCCGAGCGGGTTCAGCACCACGTCCACGGGGCGGCCATCTTCCAGATACGGCATGTCCTCAGCGGGCATGATGCGGGAGATAACACCCTTGTTGCCGTGGCGTCCGGCCATCTTGTCGCCCGGCTGTAGCTTGCGCTTTACCGCCACGAACACCTTGACCATCTTCAGCACGCCTGGCAGCAGATCATCGCCGCTCTGCACCTTGCCGACTTTTTCTTCAAAACGGCGTTTGATGCGGTTCGTCGCCTGGTCGGGCTGCTTTTTTAGCGCCTCGATCTCGGTCGTGGCGACCTCGCCTTTCTCCGCTACCTGCCTCAGCTGGCCCTTGGAAAGCGGCTCCAGCACGTCTTCCGTAATGGCGACGCCGGTCTTCAGGTTCTTGGGGCCTGAAGTAGCTTTCTTGCCCATCAGCAGTTCGCGCAGGCGGGTATAGACGAAGCGCTCGATAATGTTGCGCTCGTCGTCGCGGTCCTTCGCGAGGCGCTCGATTTCGGCTTTTTCGATGGCCAAGGCGCGCTCGTCTTTCTCGATGCCGCGGCGGGAGAAAATCTTTACGCCGACCACGGTTCCGGCCACGCCCGGGGGAAGGCGCAGGGAAGAATCGCGCACGTCCGAGGCTTTTTCGCCGAAGATGGCGCGCAGCAGCTTTTCTTCCGGCGTCATGGGGGATTCGGATTTCGGCGTCACCTTGCCGACCAGAATGTCACCCGGCTTTACTTCCGCGCCAATATGCACCACGCCGATTTCGTCGAGCGAGCGCAGCGCTTCTTCGCCGACGTTCGGAATGTCGCGGGTGATTTCCTCGGGCCCAAGTTTCGTATCGCGCGCCATCACCTCGAATTCCTCGATATGGATGGAGGTGAACACGTCTTCCGACACGATGCGCTCGGAAATCAGGATCGAGTCTTCGAAGTTATAGCCATTCCACGGCATGAATGCGACAAGCACGTTCCGGCCCAGCGCCAGTTCGCCGAGCTCCGTGGAGGGGCCGTCAGCGATGATGTCGCCGGCCTTCACCACGTCGCCCACGTTCACCAGCGGGCGCTGGTTGATGCAGGTGTTCTGGTTGGAGCGCTGGAATTTGACCAGATTATAAATATCCACGCCCGGAGTGCCTTCGGCGGACTGTTCGTCCACGCGAATCACCACGCGGGTGGCGTCCACCTGGTCGATCACGCCGCCACGACGGGCAACGGTCGCCACGCCGGAATCCTTGGCCACCACTTCTTCCATGCCGGTGCCGACCAGGGGCGCTTCGGCTTTCACCAGCGGTACGGCCTGGCGTTGCATGTTGGAGCCCATCAGCGCGCGGTTGGCGTCGTCGTTTTCCAAGAACGGAATCAGCGCGGCGGCTACCGATACCAGCTGCTTGGGGGCCACGTCGATATAGTCGATTTCGGACGGGTTCAGCATCAGGAAGTCCCCGCTCTTGCGGCAGGAGACCAGCTCATCGGTGAACTTGCCCTTCTCATCCATCGGCGAATTGGCCTGGGCGATGGTGTATTTGCCTTCTTCGATGGCGGAGAGATACACCACCTCGTCCGTCACACGGCCATTGGTGACCTTGCGGTACGGGCTTTCGATGAAGCCGTGGCGGTTGATGCGCGCATAGGTCGCCATCGAATTAATCAGACCGATATTCGGGCCTTCCGGTGTTTCAATCGGGCAGATGCGGCCGTAATGGGTCGGGTGCACGTCGCGCACCTCGAAGCCG
>CAYPEF010000167.1:0-2969 GCA_964409675.1 uncultured Rickettsiales bacterium
GTGAGATAGCCATGCGTTTCACATACCGAGAATACCGGCGTGATGGTGATGTAGGGCAAGCGGTAATTCTCGAGGACCTTGCGCACCAGACGTTTGCACGCTTCACCTGAGGAAATCTTTTCGCTCATATAAAGATGCAGCACCGTGCCGCCCGTGTACTTACATTGCAGTTTGTCCTGCAGGTTGAGGGCCTCGAACGGGTCTTCGGTATAGCCCACTGGGATCTGCGTGGAGTTGGTGTAGTAGATGTTCTCCTCGCAGCCCGCTTGGGTAATAGCGTCGCCATAGGCCTTGCGGTCTTCCTTAGCAAAACGGTAGGTCGTGCCTTCTGCTGGCGTGGCTTCGAGATTATACAGATGGCCTGTTTCTTCCTGAAATTTTTTCAGCTCCACCCGCATCGTGTCGAGAATATCCAAACACATCTTCGCGCCGCGCTCGTCGGTAATGTCATAGGCATCGCCGGTGAAGTTGCGCACCATCTCGTTCATACCATTCACGCCAATCGTGCTGAAATGGTTGCGCAGATGTGGCAGGTAGCGACGCGTGTAGGGGAACAGGCCGCGATCATACATTTCCTGAATGAATACGCGCTTTTTCTCCAGCGTCGATTTTGCAAGCTCCATCAGACGCTCGGTTTCGGCGATCAAACCTGGCAGGTCGCCTTTGAAGCGATAGCCAAGCCGCGCCATGTTGAGCGTGACCACACCGATGGAACCGGTCATCTCCGCCGAGCCGAACAGGCCGTTGCCGCGTTTCATCAGCTCACGCAGATCGAGCTGTAAGCGGCAGCACATGCTACGCACCGCGTGGGGAGCATAAGCATCCGGGTTTTGTACCTTTTCGCCTGCCTCATTCAGCATATACTGGCTGCCGATGAAGTTCTGGAAATAGGAGCTACCGATTTTGGCCGTGTTCTCAAACAGCGCTTTGGCAACGGGGCTGTCCCAGTTGAAATCTTCCATCACGTTGACGGTTGGAATCGGGAATGTAAACGGCTGCCCGTGCGAATCGCCCTCGGTCATGACCTCATAATAGGCGATAACGATCTGTTCCATCTCCGGCTGAAAATGTTTGTAGGTCATGTCTTCAAGGTTGGTGATACCGCGTTTTGCTGCTTCTGCCACGATTTCGGGATCATCGAGATCACGGAACAGATGAATGCAATTAGCGGTCGGGAAATTATCGCGCAGATCTGGCGGCACGGTGATGTCGAGCGTGATGTTGGTGAACGGGCTTTGACCCCAGCGCGCGGGAACATTCAGGTTATAGACAAATTGGCGGATCGCTTTTTTGATCTCGATGAAGGGGAGTTTGTCTTTGAAGACGTACGGCGCAAGATAAGTATCAAACGAGCTGAATGCCTGTGCGCCCGCCCATTCGGATTGTAGAATTCCGAGGAAGTTCGCCATCTGCCCCAACGCCTCGCGGAAATGGCGCGGCGGACGGCTCGATACTTTTCCGGCGACCCCGTTGAAACCTTCATCCAGCAACGCACGCAGGCTCCATCCCGCGCAATAGCCAGTCAAACAATCGAGATCGTGGATATGGTAATCCGCACGGCGATGCGCCCCACCTTCTTCCGGTGAATACACGGAATCGAGCCAGTAATTGGCGATGATTTTGCCAGCCGAGTTGTTGATGAGGCCCGCATTGCTATAGGCAGTGTTAGCATTGGCGTTCACGCGCCAATCTTGTTGGAGAATGTATTCTTCCACTGCTTGCTTGCAGCTCACCAGCGTATCTTGTGCGGTGGCGCGGTTACGATTCAGGATGAATGCCTTCAGGGTTTTAACGTAACCGGCGGCTGCCAGCTCGTCTTCGATCACGCTTTCCATCGCGCTGTCGGCCAGCGCTTCTTTGGATGTGGAGAGCAACGACATGAAAATATCGAAGCTGCCTTCGCCCGATGCCGTAAATGCTTCTTTTAAGCTCGCATGCACCGAGAGTGAAAACACATTCGGCTTCTGCGTAGCGGGCTGTAGAGTACGCGGCAATTGGGTGGTATTAGGCATAAGTGTTGCAGTTTCGGTTAGTTGCATAGAATCCCTCCGTTTTGACTATATATTGGTGCTTTAGGCAAAAGCGATACTACATCTAGTGTTTAATGGGTGCATTTGACCCAGATCAAGTTCTCTAAAAAAGGGATAAACAGTGTGACATTTCCTCTAAGATATTGGTTTGACTTTGATATGATCGCCGAAGGATTTCAGCATCCCGACCGTGCTGGTTAAGTCGTCATGGCTGGTGCGGGGGTTGATCGTGCACATGCGCAGCACATGTTTGCCACCGAGGATGGTTGGGCTGAGCATCGCATAGCCGGAATAGATAATCTCCTGCGCGATGCGATTATTCAGTTCGTTCAGTGCCGATTCATCCAGCCCATCCAGACGATAACGGAAGGTGATGATACCCAGCTGCGCGGGCGCGATGATTTCCCAGCAGTGCTCTTTTCGCAGTAGTGACTCGACATATTCGGCGTTTTCTATGCCTTTGGTGATGGCCGCGCGGAACGCCTCTACCCCGAAGGCTTTGAGCGATAACCACAGCTTGAGCGCGCGGAATCCGCGTGTAAGCTGCACACCATAATCACAGAAATTAATCTGCTCGGCGCATTGCTCGTTGAGCTTCAGATATTCCGCTGAGAAGCGGAAGGTGTTTTTTAGATGCTCGCGGTTCCGCACCAGCACACAGCCGATTTCATAGGGCTGGAACATCCATTTATGTGGGTCAATGCCCAACGAATCAGCAAGTTCGATACCCTCCAGCGCCTTGTAGCCACGCTCGGTGATAGCCGCGCTGCCGCCATAGGCACCATCCACATGCAGCCATAGGCCTTCGGCTTTGCAAAATGCGGAGAGCTCCTTGATAGGATCGGCAGCACCAGCGTTGGTGGTTCCCGCATTGGCTACCACGCAGAACGGCACCAGCCCTTGCAGACGATCCGCCGCGATCTGCTGGCGCAAACTATC
>CAYPEF010000168.1:0-2915 GCA_964409675.1 uncultured Rickettsiales bacterium
TACCCCTCCCGCCGGTAATTCGGCGCTTCGCGCGTAATCGTAATATCATGCGCATGGCTTTCCCGTAACCCCGCCGAGGTGATCTGCACGAATTCGCAGTGCTTCTGCATCTGCTCGATGGTGCCGTTGCCGGTGTAGCCCATGGCGGCTTTCAGGCCGCCGATCAACTGGTGCACCACGCCCGCCACTGAGCCTTTGAACGGCACGCGGCCTTCCACGCCTTCGGGCACGAGCTTTAAGCTGTCGCGGATTTCCTGCTGGAAATAGCGGTCCGCCGAGCCACGCGCCATCGCGCCGACGCTGCCCATGCCCCGGTAGGCCTTATAGGAGCGGCCCTGATAGAGGATCACTTCGCCGGGACTTTCTTCGGTGCCCGCAAACAGTGAGCCGAGCATCACGCAGTCCGCGCCTGCCGCTACGGCTTTGGCTAAATCGCCGGAGAATTTGACACCGCCGTCGGCGATAATGGGGATGTCGGCTTTATGCGCCGCTTCCGCCACTTCCATGATGGCGGTTAGCTGCGGCACGCCCACGCCTGCCACGATGCGGGTGGTGCAGATGGAGCCGGGGCCGATGCCCACTTTCACCGCATCCGCGCCCGCATCGATCAGCGCCTTCGCGCCGTCGGCGGTGGCGATATTGCCCGCGATCACCTGCGTGCCGCCCGCCTGTTTTTTAATCGCCTGCACCGATTCCAGCACGCCCTTGGAATGCCCGTGGGCGGTATCCACCACCAGCACGTCCACTCCCGCTTCCATCAGCGCCTCGGCGCGCTTCATGCCTTCCACGCCGGTGCCAACCGCTGCGGCCACGCGCAGGCGGCCCCGCTCGTCCTTGCAGGCGTTGGGGTGGGCCTGGGCCTTTTCAATGTCTTTCACGGTAATCAGGCCCACGCATTTATAGGCGTCATCCACCACCAGCAGTTTCTCGATGCGGTACTGGTGGAGAAGCTTCTTTGCTTCGTCGCGGTTGACATGCTCGCGCACCGTGACCAGCTTGTCCTTCGTCATCAGCTCGCGCACTTTCTGGCTGCGGTCGGAGGCGAAGCGCACGTCGCGGTTGGTGAGGATGCCCGCGAGCTTGCCGCTGCCGTCCTCCACCACCGGGATGCCGGAGATGGAATGGCGCTCCATGAGTGAGAGCGCCTCGGCGAGCGTGGCGTCGGGGGAGATGGTGAGGGGGTTCACCACCATGCCGGATTCGAATTTCTTGACCTTTCGCACCTCGTCGGCCTGCTCAGCCAGCGTCATGTTCTTATGAATGCAGCCGATGCCGCCCGCTTGCGCCATGGCAATCGCCAGCGCCGATTCCGTCACCGTATCCATGGCGGCGGAGATAATGGGGATGCCGAGGTGGATGCTGCGGGTGAGGCGGGTGGAGGTGTCGGCTGCCGCGGGCAGGATGTCGGAGTAGCGGGGTTTTAGCAGGACATCGTCGAAGGTGAGGGCGGTTTTAAGCATAATTCCTGATGGTTAATCTCGTAAGAGTTCAAAATCACTTAGCCCAGTCTAGCGGCAAAACCCCCTGCTTGTCCAGTCCCGAACATCCCCTTGAGGCGGCAAGATTATTTCAAAAAACAGGCATTTAGGTTTTTTATACGCTGGGGGTGAAAAAATTACTTAAAACGAACGCGTTTTTGCTTTATTATCTGCTTAACCTCAGCTATGAGGGATTCCTTCGAAAACAACATACGAGGCAGGGTATGAGTACCGCATTCCATCCTCTCGCGCCGCTGAAGGCAGCCGCGCTGAGAAACCGGTTCGTGGCGCATCTGTTCAACGAGCCGTAGCGTTTAACAATGTATGAGATGGATTGCATGAAATGAACAATGACCCTGGCGGTGTCGCAGTAAACCTTAAAACCTCGAAAATTCTTCCCTTCCGTTCCCCGACCGCCCCGCGCAAAAAGCGGACGGAATCCTTTGCAAGCGTAGAGCACATGATTCAGAAGCTCCGGCCCGTGAACCCGGTGCATGTGCTGCGCCCCCACACCATCACCGAAACGGCGGCGTGGTTCACCACGCATTTCCCCGGCGAGGTGATGTTTGCCGTAAAAACCAATCCCGATCCCCGCGTGCTGGAATATGTCTGGCAGGCCGGCGTGCGCGCGTTCGACGTGGCCTCGCTCGCCGAAGTGGCGCTGGTGGCGGAGCGGTTCCCGGATGCGGAGCTGTTTTTCATGCACCCGGTGAAAAGCCGCGAGGCGATCGAGCGCGCGTACTACGTGTACGGCGTGCGTCATTTCTCGCTGGACTGCGAAGCCGAGTTGCAGAAAATCCTGGAAGTTACCCGCAACGCGCAGGACTTGCACCTCTATGTGCGCCTCGCCATCCCCAACGACAAGGCGGCCTACAGCCTTTCGGGCAAGTTCGGCGTGTCGCTGGAGCAGGCCGGTGCGCTGATGCAGGCTACCCGCAAGGCCGCGCACAAGATGGGCGTGTGCTTCCATGTCGGCTCGCAGTGCATGGACCCGCAGGCTTATGCTGCGGCGGTCGGCTATGTGCGCGATCTGCTGGTGCAGACGGACATCACGCTGGACATGGTGGACGTGGGCGGAGGTTTCCCCTCCATCTACCCCGGCATGACCCCGCCGCCGATGATCCAGTACATGCACGCCATCGGCCAGGCCGTGAACACGCTGCCGATCAGCGCCGATTGCCGCATCCTCTGCGAACCGGGCCGTGCGCTGGTCGCCGAGGGCGGCTCGGTGGTGGTGCGCGTGGAGCTGCGCAAAGGCAACGCGCTCTATATCAACGACGGCACCTACGGCGCGCTGTTTGACGCTGGCGGCCCCGGGTTTTCCTATCCCGTGAAAGCCGTGCGCCTTGGCGACGCGATGGCGTCCGAGCTGGAGGAATTCTCCTTCTTCGGCCCCACCTGCGACTCGCTGGACGCCATGAAAGGCCCGTTCCTGCT
>CAYPEF010000169.1:0-2883 GCA_964409675.1 uncultured Rickettsiales bacterium
CATTGAGCGCTCAATGAAATGCATCCGTTGGAAGATACCGGATGCGGCAGGGAACAGGTGATGCGGAGAAACACCGCTAGCCCTAGGGGTTCGGCGATACCGTCCTCACGTGCCCCGCCTGTATAAACTTCCTATGGCCCGGGCCGAAGAAACACCGTCACCCCGGCGCAGGCCGGGGTCCATGCCATGCATCCGCACTTACGCAAGAGGAATGGCATGGGTCCCGGCCTCCGCCGGGACGACAGAAAATCTTATCCCGAATGTAATGAGGGATACAACTTGCTCTCCGTGCGGAAGCAGGATTCCTCGCTCCGCTTGAAACAACATTACCCTCCCTGCGCCCGCAGGCATGAGGGACATTCGCGCTTCCTAATTCTTCAGCGGCTTGCCCGTATTCAGCATGTGCTGAATACGCTCCTGGCTGGCCTTGGTTTTAATCAATTCCATGAAGCCTTCGCGCTCGAGATCGAGCATATCCTGCTCGCGTACCTGCTTGCGCCCGCCGGCGCTCAATACATGCACCAGCACCTTGCCGATGGCGTGCGTATGCGCGGGCATGGGAACCGACTGTTGTGCCAGCGCCTGCTCCAACTGCGCTTTGGCCTCCGCCGGAAGCGCGATCAGAGCAGGGGAGGGTGCGCGGTAAGCCGGCTTCATCTCCAGGCACAGCGCCTTGGCGTCGGCCAGCAGGCGGTGACGGTTCATGCTGATGCGTGAATGCTCGCCAAGGATGCGTATCTTCCCGGCATCATCAGCAGAGGAGGCGGTTTTGGCGGAGAGGATGAGCGAGAAGGGCGCAAGCGGCTCCGCATGCCGCAGCAGCATTTCCTTGCAGCCGCCCCAGGCGGGAATCAGCCCGACATTCACCTCCACCAATCCCGGATAGGATTCCATATAGGCCTGCACGTTTGTGCAGTGCAGCGCGGTTTCGCAGCCGCCGCCGAGCGCAAGCCCGCTCAAGGCTGCCACGCTCGGGAAGGGCGCGTATTTCAGCTGCATGAACGCTTCCTGCCCGTGGCGGATCAGCGCGTCGATAGCGCTCCATTCGCCGTGCTCGGCATTGCTCAGGAAAAATTGCAGATTGGCCCCGGCAGAGAAAACATCCCCGTCATTGCCGATCACCAGCCCGGCGAAATCCTTGGCTACGGTAGGAATCATCGCCTCGATCAGGCTCAGCAGATCATGGTCGATGGCATTCATCTTGGTAGTAAATTCCAGGCATGCCACGCCGTCGCCCATATCCCACAGCGCAGCGGATGCGTTCTGCATCACCGGCGTGCGCGTGCGCTTAAGGTCGGCCAGCAGCAGGATGCCTGCGGGCCGTTTCAGCGCGTGATAATGCCCATCCAGCCCCAGTTGTTCCTGTGCCGCGCCGTTAAAGCGGTACAGCGCCTTTCCATGCGCGCTTTCCAGCAGCTTCGGCACCGGCAGGGACAGGCTATGCAGATGCTCAATAAACGCCTCCCCGCCCAGCTGGTCAATCAGCTCGAACGGCCCGAATTTCCAGTTATAGCCATTTCGCATCGCCGCATCGACGGAGGCGATATCCTCCGCGATTTCCGGCACCAGCGATGCGGCATAATGCAGCATTCGCACCATGACGCTACGTGCATATTGCGCTGCAACATCGCTGCCATCAAACAGTTCCTTGATGTTCTTCGCCCGTGCGCTCGGCAATTGCGCCTTCTGCTCGGGGCGGTACTGGCCGCTGCTTAAATCCAGCGTTTCCTTCACCTTCTTCTCGCCTGCTTTCTGCATCCGCGAGAAGCCGCCCTTGCCCTTGCGCCCGGTATAGCCTTCGGCGATCAGCGTCTTTAAAATCTCCGGCTCGGCATCGAGCGCGCGGAAGGCATCGTGCTCCGGCAGCGTCGCCAGCATTTCGCGGGCGATCAGCAACATCAGATCCAGCCCGATCAGGTCATAGAGCCCAAACACGCCGGTTTTGGGAATGCCGAGCGGTCGGCCCATCACCGCGTCCGCTTCCTCCACCGGTACGCCGAGGCGCACGGCTTCGTTCAATGCCACCGTCATCCAGAATACGCCGATGCGGTTGGCGATGAAGCCGGGCGTATCCTTGCATTGCACGATTTCCTTGCCGAGCGAGACATCGGCAAACTGGCAAATGCGCTCAAAATGCGATTGCGACGTTTGCGGGCTTTTCAGCACTTCCAGCAGCCGCATGAAGCGCGGCGGGTTGAAGAAATGCGCGATCATGAAATCTTCCGCCACCTGCGCGGGCAGCCCCTCCAGCAATTCATGCAGCGGGATGGTGGAAGTGTTGGAGGAAAGCACCGAGCCTTTCTTGCGCACGGCGTCAACTTTACGGTACACGTCCTGCTTGATCTCGCGCTTTTCGATCACCGCCTCGATAATCCAGTCGGCATCGGCAAGCAGGTGCAAATCATCTTCTAAATTGCCGCACGTCACCAGATCCGCCCGCTCCGGCGAGGTAAACGCCGAAGGCGACGCCGCCAGCATCCGCTTCACCGCGCCTTCGGCGAGCATATTGCGGTTTTCGGCATCTTTCGGCACGATATCGAGCAGCACCACGCGCAGTCCCGCATTCGCCGCCAGCGCCGCAATCCCCCCGCCCATTACGCCCGAGCCGAGCACGGCAATGGTGTTGATGCCTGTCATACGATCCCGCCTTTCCGTGCGTTTTCCCATGCTTTAATGATTACACGTGCTGTTTGAGCTCCGACGATATCCTTCGTTTCCCGCAATTCATTCACCTGTGTCTTAAAATGCAATAGTAAATCATCTGAATTATTCTTTGGTGCAGTTTTGGAAAATTGCATCGGTTCTGAACTGGAGAATAATATAGTGTCATCTTTTCCACGGGTGATGACAGCCAAAACCGGTGTATAATCGGTGCCAATGCGC
>CAYPEF010000170.1:0-2865 GCA_964409675.1 uncultured Rickettsiales bacterium
GCACTGTCAGCGCCTTTATCAAGCTTTGCTGCAGATACATGACATGGATCCCGGCCTGCGCCGGGATGACAACTTTAGCCATTACATTATAATGGCTCTACGGCCCGCCGCGGCGTACGGTGCCGGGATTGGTGCGGCCGGTGCTGGAATTGTTGAAGCGGCCGAGATTGCCGAGCGTCTGCTCCACAATCGTCATCTGGTGGCCCTCGGTCGGCGTTTCGCGCTTGGCGATGGCGAATTTCTGCATGTCCGACTGGTCGAATGTGTCCACATTCTGCACCACGCCGCTGCCGTCGAAGACGATGCGGATCACGTTTTCTTCCGCAATCTTTGGCTTGAAGAACGCATGGCTTTCGCGCTGCAAGGTAATGTAATACCAGGTTTCCTCCCCGAAGGTGGAGGTGGTGGAAGGCGAGCCGAATTGCTGAAGCACTTCCTCCTTGGAGGTAGAGCCGGCTTTCAAATGCTCCTTCCAGTCCGCATCCAGCATATGCCCGCGCGTCTCGACATTCGGCGAGCAGGCCAGCAGTGGCAGCAGGAGCATGAGGGGCAAAAGGCGTTTCATACCCCCACGCATAGCGCACCCGCACGCAAAAGGCAAACGCCTCTTCGTGCTTTCCCTTTCCCGCTGGCGGGAAAGGGGGTAAAGAGTGCAAAAACGCCATATTTACATTGATTTTTGGGCCTGTCCGGCGCATAAACGAGTGGTTAATAATTCGCTGCAAATGCCCGCTCGCCGGGCATCCGGCGTTTAGCTTGAAGGGGCATCATGGGCATTCTTCCCGATCACTGGATTCGCGACCGCGCACTCAACCACGGCATGATCGAGCCGTTCGTGGAAAATCTCACTCGCGAAGGCGTGATTTCCTACGGCCTTTCCTCCTACGGCTATGACGCGCGCGTGGCCGACGAGTTCAAGATATTCACCAATATCGACTCCGCCGTGGTGGACCCGAAATCCTTCGCCTCCAACGGGTTCGTGGATAGGCAGGCGGATGTGTGCATCATCCCGCCCAATTCCTTCGCGCTCGCCCGCACGGTGGAATATTTCCGCATTCCGCGCGATACGCTGGTCATTTGTGTGGGCAAAAGCACCTATGCGCGCTGCGGCATCATCGTCAACGTCACGCCGCTGGAGCCCGAATGGGAAGGGCATGTGACGCTGGAATTCTCCAACACCACCCCGCTGCCCGCCAAAATCTATGCCAACGAAGGCGCCTGCCAGTTCCTGTTCCTGAAGGCCGATTCCCTCTGTGAAGTTTCCTACGGTGACCGCAAGGGCAAATACATGCATCAGACCGGAGTGACGCTGCCGCGCGTGGAAGCCAAGAAAAAAGAAAAGGCGGCGTAAGCACCATGCAGAAACTCCGCATCACCGGCGGCGTGCCGCTTACCGGAAGCATTCCCATCTCTGGCGCGAAGAATGCCGCCCTGCCGCTGATGTGCGCAAGCCTGCTGACGGACGAGGCGCTGACGCTTTCCAATGTGCCGGACCTGGCGGATATCAAGACCATGCGCAGCCTTTTGGAGCAGCACGGCGTAACGATTGCCATTTCCGGCAATAAATACGCCCTGAACGCATCCGGCGTGCATAACCTCACCGCGCCGTATGAGTTGGTGCGCACCATGCGCGCATCCGTACTGGTGCTGGGGCCGCTGCTGGCGCGGCACGGAGCGGCGAAAGTGTCGCTGCCGGGCGGCTGCGCCATCGGCACACGCCCGATTGACCTGCATCTGAAGGCGCTGGAAGCGATGGGCGCGGAGATCGAGCTGAAGGACGGCTATGTGCATGCCAAGACCTCTGGCCGCCTGAAAGGCGCGCAAGTGCAATTTGACGTCGTCTCCGTCACGGGCACCGAAAACGCGCTGATGGCGGCAGCGCTTGCTGAGGGCGAAACTGTCATCTCCAACGCCGCGCGCGAGCCGGAAGTGTGCGACCTGGCGCATTGCCTGAGCAAAATGGGTGCGCGTATCGAAGGCATCGGCACCGGGCGGATTATCGTAGAAGGAGTGGAGCGCTTGTATGGTGCATCGCACACTGTGATCGCCGACCGTATCGAGGCGGGCTCTTATGCCGCCGCTGCCGCCATTACCGGCGGTGAGGTGGAATTGCTTGGCGTGGAAGCTTCGCTCATGCAGGCGATGATCGAGAAATTCGTGGAAGCGGGCGTGGAAATCACCCCCACCGCGCGCGGCCTGCGGGTGGCGCGTAAATACAGCCGCGTCGAGGGCACCGATATCATGACGCAGCCTTTCCCCGGCTTCCCCACCGACATGCAGGCGCAGGTGATGGCGCTGCTGACCACAGCCAACGGCGCATCCATGCTCACCGAAACCATTTTCGAAAACCGCTACATGCACGTGCCGGAACTGATGCGCATGGGCGCGCGCATCACGCTGCACGGCTCCTCGGCCATGGTACGCGGCGTGGAATCGCTCTCCGGCGCGGAAGTGATGGCCACCGATCTGCGCGCATCCATGTCGCTGGTCATCGCGGCACTGGCGGCGAAGGGGGATACTACGATCCACCGTGTCTACCATTTGGACCGCGGTTATGAAAAACTGGAAGAAAAACTCCGCGCCTGCGGGGCAAAGGTAGAACGCCTCGGCGCGGCGCTGGCGGCGGTGGAAGAAGAAGCGGCCTGAGTTATATGCAGGAGCCAATCACCATTGCCCTGCCGAAAGGCCGCATTGCCAAGGAGCTGGTGCCGGTGCTTGCGAAAGTCGGCATTGAGCCCGAGGCCGCGTTTTTCGATGAGGCGGAGCGGCAGCTCTGCTTTGCCACCAATCAGGCGCATATCCAGCTGATTCGCGTGCGCAGCTTCGATGTGGCGACCTTTGTAGCGTTCGGCGCGGCGCAGCTGG
>CAYPEF010000171.1:0-2360 GCA_964409675.1 uncultured Rickettsiales bacterium
CTGCCAATGAAAGAGTCACGATTCAAAAGTATCGCGATAAGGTCGAAGCTCTCGCACAGCCTCGCGGCGAGGAACTGCGCCACGGCGTCGTCCGGCTTGATGGAGCCGTCGGTTTCCACGGTGATGGACAGCTTGTCGTAGTCGGTGACCTGGCCAACGCGGGCGTTTTCCACCTTGTAGGCCACGCGCACCACCGGGCTATAGAGCGCATCCACCGGGATCATACCGATCGGAGCATCCGCCGGGCGGGCGGCGCGGATATAGCCCTTGCCAGTTTCCACGGTGAATTCCATGTTGAGGCGCGCGCCTTTGTCCAGCGTGCAGAGCACGAGGTCTTTATTGAGCACCTCTACTTCGCCGCTGTCGATCATGCCGGCGGTGACTTCGGCGGGGCCGGTGACGTTCAGCGTCATGCGCTTGCGCTCCGGCGCATTGGCTTTCAGGCGGATGTCCTTGATGTTCAGGATCATCTCGGTCACATCTTCACGCACGCCGGGGATGGCGGAGAATTCATGCAGCACGCCGTCGATCTTGATCGAGGTCACCGCCGCGCCCTGCAGGGACGACAGCAGGATGCGCCGCAGCGCCACGCCGAGCGTATGCCCGAACCCGCGCTCCAGCGGCTCCGCCACCACGGTGGCGATGTTCGGGTTATGCTTCGCGATATCGATATCAAGCTTCGCGGGCTTAATCAGGTCTTGCCAATTTTTTGCTAACACGCTGTTACTCCTAAGTGGCTCTGGGCTACTAACTCATGGCCGGTGTTGTCACCAGCCGTATCTATTGCTTATACGCGGCGGCGCTTCGGCGGGCGGCAGCCGTTGTGCGGCACCGGCGTCACGTCCTTGATAGAGGTCACGATAAACCCGACCGCCTGCAATGCGCGCAGCGCCGACTCGCGGCCTGCGCCGGGGCCTTTTACCAGTACGGCGAGCGTCTTGATGCCGTGTTCCTGCGCTTTCTTGCCCGCATCATCAGCCGTCACCTGCGCGGCGTACGGGGTGGATTTGCGCGAGCCTTTAAAACCGTGGCTGCCGGCGGACGACCAGGCAACGGTGTTGCCCTGCGTATCGGTGATGGTCACGATGGTATTGTTGAAGCTGGCGTTGACATGCGCCACCCCGGTAGAAATGTTTTTGCGTTCACGCTTTTTCAGGCGGGGCGCTGCGGCGTCTTTGGCTGCCATGGTTAGGTTCCTACTTAACTATTATTTCGTTGCGATTTTCTTGCCTGCGATCGGCTTCGCCTTACCCTTGCGGGTGCGGGCGTTGGTGTGGGTGCGCTGGCCGCGCACCGGCAGGCGCTTGCGGTGGCGCAAGCCACGGTAGCATCCGAGATCCACCAGGCGCTTGATGTTCATGGAAACTTCGCGGCGCAGGTCACCTTCCACCACGTAGTCGCGGTCGATGATTTCGCGCAGCTTGCTGACTTCACCTTCAGAGAGCTGGTCCACACGCTTGTTCTCCGGCAGGCCGGCTTTCTGGCAGATTTCGCGCGATTTCACGTCGCCGATGCCGTGGATATAGGTCAGCGCCACGTCGAGACGCTTCTTGGTCGGTATGTTAACACCTGCAATACGAGCCACAAAATTCCCCTTGAGATGATTGCAGTCCTGCCCCCGCAAGCGCTTATGAAAGCAAAATTTTCCGGGCACAAAACATGTTTAGGAAGCGAGCAATATAAGCAGAATTACCGGCAAGTCAACCAAATTACGCCATTTTTTATGCGGTTTCATGCTTTGCGGTTGCCAGCCGCCAGCAGCGGCGCTAGGATGCCCGGAAATACGGTTTATTATTATAGAGTATATTTACCCCTATGCAGCCCTTCCGCACCCTCTCCGCCGTCGCCGCCCCGCTTCCCATCACCAATGTCGATACCGACATGATCATTCCCAAGCAATTCCTGAAAACCATCAAGCGCACCGGGCTGGGCAAGCACTTGTTCGATGAGATGCGCCATAACGAGGATGGGTCGGACAATCCGGGCTTTGTGCTGAACCAACCACCTTACGATAAAGCTAATATCCTTATCTCCGGCGAGAATTTTGGTTGCGGCTCCAGCCGGGAGCATGCACCGTGGGCACTGCTGGATTTCGGCATTCGCTGCATCATCGCCCCGAGCTATGCCGATATTTTCTTCAATAATTGCTTCAAAAACGGTATTTTGCCGATCAAACTTCCGAAGGAAACCGTGCAGGCGCTGATGGAGCGCGCGCAAGCCCACCCCGGCAGCGAAATCAGCATCGACCTGGAAAAACAGGAAATCCGCGCCGGGAACATGGAAACAGTGCGCTTCGAGATTGAGCCGTTTCGCAAGCACTGCCTGCAACCGTTTGCGATCCACTCCAAGCGGATCGGGAT
>CAYPEF010000171.1:2370-2733 GCA_964409675.1 uncultured Rickettsiales bacterium
CAAGCACTGCCTGCTCAACGGGCTGGACGATAGCGGCCTTACGCTGCAGCATTTGAGTAAAATCGGTGATTTTGAGTCGCAGCAGGCGGCGCAACGGCCATGGCTTTATAAACAGCCGGCCTGATTAAGCCCAGCAGTAAACATTCAATTATAATCAAAATATCCATGCGCTCTGCGCAGCCTTCTGCCTGCCAACCCGCTAGCATGCAACCGCATGCGAAAACATTCTAACGAGCCACCTAAAAATAAACACTTTGTTAATCCATTGCGCTTATAAAATGCGATAAGTTTTAAATAAAATATTTTTCAATTTTAAATATAAGTCGCAAGGTTATAGCACATGAATTTAAAGACCAAGTTCAT
>CAYPEF010000172.1:0-2713 GCA_964409675.1 uncultured Rickettsiales bacterium
GTCAATGCACAAGTCCTGCACGATTTGCTGGCGCATGAAGCCGCACCGCTGCTGCTGAAAGCACTGGAAGGGCTGGCTAATGGGACACTCACGGCTAAACCGCAGCCAACTGACGGCGTCACCTACGCGCAGAAGATCACCAAGGAAGAATGCCGCATCGACTGGTCGCAGGATAGCGAAACCATCCTGAACCGCATCCGCGGCCTGTCGCCCAAACCGGGCGCGTATTGTCTGCTGAACCATGAGCCGCTGAAAATCCTGATGGCGGAGCAGATTCCCTTCAACCTTGCCAGCTATGGCGGCACAGCCTCCCCGGGCGTTACGGTAGATAACCATCTGGTGGTCGCCTGCGGCAGTGGCTATATAAAGCTGGAACAAATCCAGCGCCCCGGCAAAAAGCCCATGATGGCGGAGGAATTCCTCAATGGCTCCCCCGTACCCGCCGGCACACGACTGGAATAGATTTTACACTTCCGCCGCCGCTGTGTATGACTGGCGTTAATTTCCGCTCCTATGGGGCCGGGCAATAGTAACCGCTTATCACTGAAGGCCATTACGACAATGCAATCCATCATCGAATCCGCCTGGGAACAGCGCGCCGACATCACCACCGCCACCCAAGGCGATATCCGCCAAGCGGTAGACTCTACCTTAGAACAGCTTGATAGCGGGCGCTTGCGCGTGGCTGAAAAGCAGAACGGCCAGTGGGTAGCGCATCAATGGATTAAGAAAGCCGTGCTGCTCTCCTTCCGCCTCAACGACATGCAGCTGATGGACCATGGCCCCTCCTGGGAAGGAAAACGATCGCACTGGTGGGACAAGGTTCCCTCTAAATTCGCCGGCTGGAAGGAAGCGGAATTCAAGGCCGCGGGATTCCGCGCCGTGCCCGGCTGTTTCGTGCGCCGCTCGGCCTATATCGCCCCCAACGCGGTGCTGATGCCCTCCTTCGTCAATATCGGCGCGCATGTCGGCGAAGGCACCATGGTGGACACTTGGGCGACAGTGGGTTCATGCGCGCAAATCGGCAGGCATTGTCATATCTCCGGCGGCGTCGGCATCGGCGGCGTGCTGGAGCCGCTGCAAGCGAATCCCGTCATCATCGAAGATAACGTCTTCATCGGCGCGCGCTCGGAAGTCGCCGACGGCGTAACCGTGGAGGAAGGCGCGGTGCTCTCCATGGGCGTTTATCTCGGCGCTTCCACCAAGATCATCGACCGCGCCAGCGGCGAAGTGATCTATGGCCGCGTGCCCGCCTATTCAGTCGTCGTCCCCGGCAGCCTGCCCGGCAAAACGCCGGACGCTCCTTCCCTCTACTGCGCCGTCATCGTTAAGCGCGTGGATGAGAAGACGCGCGCGAAAACCGGGATTAATGAGCTATTGCGGGGAGAGTAATCGTGGGTCCCCTTCCCCTCGCGCAAGCACTGATCCAATGCCCCTCCATCACCCCCGACGAAGCCGGGGCGCTGGATGTGCTGGAAGCAGCACTGAAACCGCTAGGCTTTTCCACCTGGCGATTGCCATATGAGGGCGACGGCGGACCGCGCACGGATAATCTGTTCGCGCGGCTCGGGCATGCGGAGCCGCATTTCTGCTTTGCCGGCCATGCCGACGTGGTGCCCCCGGGGGAGTTGAATGCATGGAGCGTCAACCCATTCGCAGGCGAGGTGAAAGACGGCTATCTCTATGGCCGCGGCGCAGAGGACATGAAAGCCGCCATCGCCTGCTTCGTGGCGGCGGTGGCGCAGCTGATAAAGAACCAAACGCTCACCGGCTCCATCAGCCTGCTAATTACCTGCGACGAAGAAGGCAGCGCTATCAACGGCACAAGAAAAGCGATGGAATGGATGCGCGCACATCATCACATTCCGGATATGATTCTGGTTGGCGAGCCCACCAATCCCTCCTTTATCGGCGAAATGGTGAAAATCGGGCGGCGCGGCAGCCTGAACGCGCAACTCACTGTGCGCGGTCATCAGGGCCATGTTGCCTACCCGCAACTGGCGAATAATCCGGTGACGAGACTGGTCAACATCCTGCATGCACTGAAAGCCGAGCCGATTGATAGTGGCATGGAGTTTTTCCTCCCCAGCAATCTGGAAGTGGTGAGCGTGGATGTCGGCAACCCGGCGGATAATGTGATTCCGGCGCAGGCGAGTGCGCGCTTCAACATCCGCTTCAACCCGCTGCATAGCGGCGCCAGCTTAAGCGAATGGCTACACGCGGTATGCAATACGCATACTAACGATTACTCATTGAATATCCGCGTCAGCGGCGAAGCCTTCCTCACCCCGCCCGGCGAGGTGAGCGCGCTGGTCAGCCGCGCCGTTCAGGAAGTGATCGGCAGGGAACCCGAACTCTCCACCACCGGCGGCACCTCGGATGCACGGTTCTTACGCGAGCTGTGCCCGGTGATTGAATTCGGCACCACCAACATGACGGCGCATAAAGTGGATGAGCGGGTGAAACTGGCGGATCTGGAAATACTGACGCGCTGCTATACGCAGATATTGAAGCGGTTTTTCACCTAATCACCTAACGTCCTTGCGAGGAGCAACGCGACGAAGCAATCTATATCTCGGCAGTGGAGAGCTGAATTGCTTCGCTTACGCTCGCAATGACGCCTATCAGGCCGCCACGCTCGCGCCGACCAGCGCTTCTATCTGCTTGGTCACCTGCTCGATGCTGGCCATACCGTCCAGCGTCTTCAGCACAC
>CAYPEF010000173.1:0-2360 GCA_964409675.1 uncultured Rickettsiales bacterium
TCGTCAATGTTTTCGGAAGCTTTCTTGCCAGCGCCAACAGAATCCTCCCCTGTAAGGAAAGATAAGCTTACATGCTTTGCCGCACCGGCTCAAGCGTGGAATATGCCCCGTTGCCATTTGCAATTTGCCCCGTGCGCATGCATATCAGAAAAAATCGCCTCTGCGCCCGGATTTGCATATATTCACCGTCATTGCGTGCGCACGCGCTCGCAATGACGCAGAAAATGCATGACCTGCTTTTTAAAATGGCCGTAGAAACGCCGCTTCTGCGCGCTATTCCTTCATCAGCTGCGTGCGCGCTTCATCCAGCAGCGCGTTCATCTTGCCACGCAGTTCATTGTCGCTCATGCTGACACCGGCGGCGGCGAGGTCGGCGGCGACTTTGCGGAAAACGTCCTGGTCGCCCGCCTCTTCGTATTCGGCCAGAACCACTTCTTTCGCGTAAGCCGACGCCTCTTCCGTAGTCCTGCCCATCAGCCCAGCCGCCCACAGCCCCAGCAGCTTGTTGCGGCGCGCATTGATCTTAAAGCTAAGTTCTTCATCATGCGCGAATTTCTTTTCGAAGGCCAGTTCACGTTCATCAAAAGTGGTCATAATTGCTCCTTTATGCCGTTTTGCCCAAGCATACCCTTATATAATGCCTCTGACGGCATAAAAAAGTCCCGCCCCGGCCAGTCGGCTATTGCTCTTCCCCTCAATCTACCTTATTTGTGTTACTATGTTATTAAAGATGAGACCTGTGACCCCCATGTCCCCGCGCAAACCCATCTATGAGGGCAAAGCCAAGCAGCTGTTCGAAGGCCCCGAACCCGGCACCCTGATCCAGCACTTCAAAGACGACGCCACCGCCTTTAACGGCGAAAAAAAGAGCGTTATCAACGGCAAAGGTGTGCTTAACAATCGCATTTCCGAATATTTAATGCTCAGGCTTGCCGAAATCGGCGTGCCAACGCACTTCATCAAACGCTTGAACATGCGCGAGCAACTTATTAAAGCGGTTCAAATAATTCCCCTTGAAGTCATTGTGCGTAACTATGCTGCCGGCAGCTTTTCAAAGCGCTTCGGCGTGGAAGAAGGCCGCTCCCTCGGCCAGCCGCTGATCGAGTTCTGCTTGAAGAACGACAAGCTGGGCGATCCGTTCGTCTCCGAAGAACATATTTTTGCCTTCCAGTGGGCCACCCCATCTGAGATGGATGAGCTGCGCATGCTGACGCTCCGGGTGAACGATTATCTAAGCGGCCTGTTCATGGGCATCGGCATCAAGCTGGTGGATTTCAAGCTGGAGTTCGGCCGCCTCTACGAGGACGGGCAGGAGCGCATCGTGCTTGCCGATGAAATCAGCCCCGACAATTGCCGCCTGTGGGACGTGAAAACCGGCAACAAGCTGGACAAGGACCGCTTCCGCCAGGATTTAGGCAACGTGGAAGACGCCTACCAGGAAGTCGCCCGCCGCCTGGGCGTGCTACAGGTAGCCGAGACGGAAGTACTACACCCGGAAAGCGAAACAGCAGTCAGTTAATGGTTGATCGCCTGCTTTCGGGCATTTAAGAAGAGTGCGACTAACGACCAATGACGGGCAAGACCATGAAAGTCAAAATCCATATCACCCTCAAAAACGGCGTGCTTGACCCGCAGGGCCGTGCCATTGCCGGCGCGCTTTCGCATTTAGGCTTCAACAATGTGGAAGATGTGCGCCAGGGCAAATATATCGAGGTGGACTTAAAGGAAACCGACCCCGCCAAGGCCAAGGAAGCGGTGGAGAAAATGTGCTCCTCCCTGCTGGCCAATACGGTGGTGGAGAAATACAGCTATGAGCTGGCGGCTTAAATCATGAAATCCGCTGTCATCGTTTTCCCTGGCTCCAATTGCGACCGCGATGTGAAAACCGCGTTGGAAGCGGTAGGCAGTTCCGTTAAAATGGTATGGCATGCCGAGAGCAGCCTGCCGAAGGCGGACCTGGTAGTGCTGCCGGGCGGATTTTCCTACGGTGATTATTTGCGCTCCGGCGCGATGGCCGCGCATTCCCCCATCATGCGCGAGGTGAAGAAACACGCCGATGGCGGCGGGCTGGTGCTTGGCATCTGCAACGGCTTCCAGATCCTGACCGAAACCGGGCTGCTGCCCGGCGCGCTGATGCGCAACCGCGGCCTGAAATTCGTTTGCAAGGATGTGCACCTGAAAGTGGAAAACGCCGATACCGTCTTTACCGGCAAGTATCAGCGCCACCAGATTATCAATATCCCCGTTGCCCACCATGACGGCAATTATTTCGCCGATGCGGATACGGTGCGCAAGCTGGAACAATCCGGCCAGATCGCCTTCCGCTACTGCCGCGCCGACGGGGCGGTGATCGAGGAAGC
>CAYPEF010000174.1:0-2294 GCA_964409675.1 uncultured Rickettsiales bacterium
AACAGCGAATGGCCGAGTGACGGCTCCAGGTTGAGTTCCACCGTGTGCGCGCCGTATGCGCTGGCTTCCTGCACGAAGCCGGCGGCGGGGTAAACATTGCCGGAGGTGCCGATGGAGAGGAATAAATCGCATTCGCGCAAATGCCGGTAGATCAGGTCCATCTCCAGCGGCATTTCGCCGAACCAGACGATGTGGGGGCGCATCTTGCCGGTGCGGTTGCAGCAGGGCGAGCGGGTTTGCAGGGTTAGGTCATATTCCCAGTCCACCACCTCCTCGCATACGTCGCAGCGAGCTTTTTTCAGTTCGCCATGCATGTGTAGCAGGCGGAAGCCGTCGGCGGGCGTGACGGCACTCAAGGCGCGCCCGTGCAGATCATCGACATTCTGGGTGACCAGCAGGAAGCGGCCCGGCCAGCGTGCGGCGAGATTCGCCAGCGCGTGGTGGGCGGCGTTCGGCTGCGCATCTTTCAGCTGGGCACGGCGCATGTTGTAGAAATCCTGCACCAGCTGCGGGTTGCGCTGGAAAGCTTCCGGGGTGGCGACGTCCTCGATGCGGTGGTTGCACCATAGCCCGTCCTGCGCGCGGAAGGTGGCGAGGCCGGATTCGGCGGAAATTCCCGCGCCGGTCAGCACAACGAGGGAACGGTAGCCCAAGTTTATGCTGCTTGCAGCTGGCGGATGGAAGGGATTTCCCGCTCAGCCAGCGCGAACAGGCCGAACAGCAATCCGGTATAGAACAGGTCGCCGAGCAGCGTGTACTGGAAGAACGGCAGCGCCGCGAGGTAGGATTGCGTTATGCCTTCCAGCGATTTTGGATAGATATCATAAGGCAGCCAGAGGGCGAAGTTGGAGAGCAGGAAAAACAGGCACGAGCTGCACAGCGTCACGCCGAGGATGCGCAAGGCGGAGCGGCGCTTTTGCAGGGCGAAGCCGAGCAGTGTCACGGCGGCGAAGGCGATATAGGTGACAAGCATTTGCGGGTAGAAGCCGATGATGGCGTCGCTCAGCAGGAGCGCGGCGAAGGGCAGCGCGAAGGCTTTCCATTTCGGTGTAAGGTGCGCTGCGCCGAACAGGGCGATGGCGGTGACCGGCGTGAAATTCGGCCAGTGCGGCAGCAGGCGCGCCAGCGCGGCAGCGGCGATCAGCAGGAGAATGAGGCTAAGGCGTTGCTTGTTCATCGGATTACTTTTGATATTAGGTTCGATAGTTGCCATTAGCATGGTTGCATGGCGGATGCAAGGCATGCCGCACATTATTGTCACCCCGCCGCATGGCGGGGTCTGGTGTTCCAATGCCCCGGACCCCGCCATGCGGCGGGGTGACAAAATACGGTAAGCCTCGCTTCGTATTATGTTAAGCGTTAAGGCAAAAGCGTTTTACGCTTGATTCATGATTCAGTTAACGTTAGTTCAGGAGAAGTGACTGATTCAGCCGACTAACCGAGATGCATATATGGCCATGAGCAAACGTGACCGATTGATTGAATCCGCCGCCGAGCTGTTCCACCAGCACGGCATGGCATCCACCTCGCTGGCCGATATCGCCAAGCATGCGGAAATCCCCATCGGCAATGTCTATTATTATTTCAAAACCAAGGATGAGCTGGCCCTCGCCGCACTCGACCGCCGCCGCCAGGTGCTGGACCAAGCCTATCAGAGCTTAGATGAAACCGAGGGTGACCCGCGCGTGCGCCTGATCGAGGCGGTGCGCTTCTTTGAGCGCGTGAAGGATGAATACACACGCTATGGCTGTCCCATCGGCAAGATCGTCATGGACAGTCCGGTGGAAAAGGACAGCGTCACCAAGGCGGCGGCGCAGGTGTTCGAGCGCTTTGTGGACTGGGCGCAGCAGCAATTCATCCAGCTCGGCCACCAGCCTGAAAGCCGGCGCTACGCCGTGTCGCTGATGGCGGGCATCCAAGGCGCGGCGGTGATGGCCAAATCCATGAACGACCCCAAAGTCATGAGCGACGAAATTGAACGGCTTACGGAATGGCTGGGGCAATTGCCAAACAAAAAGATTTTCCTCGGCAAGGCAGGGCTGAAAACGGGGAGCTAGGAAGCGGGCGGCTTGCGCAGCAGCACCCGATAGGCATGCCTCCCCAAAAAGCCGAACGTGCGCAAATTGAGCGGGAATTCGAGCATGACGTGGAGGATGCTTAAAAACAGCAGAATCATGAAGCCGGTTTTGTAGTCCTGCAAGTATAGGGTGATGGCGATAAGATAGAGCGCAGCGATAACGGCCAGCCGCGCGCGCGGGATATGGTGCCAGCGGATGATCTCCGCCTTGGAGAAC
>CAYPEF010000175.1:0-2246 GCA_964409675.1 uncultured Rickettsiales bacterium
AGGGAGGCAAGGAGGGGCATGGTGTTATGAGCTTGGGGTTTTAGCGTTATTTTCGCCATTCCCCGAATTTTACGCAGGAAAATTATAGGGGAATCCACCCTGCGGCACGGCCTGTATGGATTCCCCTATAATCGCTAAAGCGATTCGGGGAATGACGAAGTAAGGGCAAGCGTAACCGGGGATGGTATAAATAGGCAATAATGCTTGATATTTTGGTTTCTGCATGGGCATGCTTCAGATGGGGCGTATAAGGGAATGATGACGTTCTGGCTCCTGTCTATAGAAATTTGACGCTTAGGTGCTATATAGCAATCACGCATCATTTGTTTAAAGGAGCGGTTGTTATGCGGGTGTTACACTGGGGAAGCCTTCTTTTATCCATGCTGGCGCTGCCGTGGGCGGCTACCGCGCAGGAAACCCGCATGGTGCCCGCAAGCGAAGCGCAGCTCACGCTTTCCTATTCCGCCATTGTAAAGAAAACTGCACCGGCAGTGGTGAATATCTACACCAAGCGCACGGTGAAGGTGCAGTCCTCCGCGTCGCCGCTGATGGATGACCCCATCTTCCGCCAGTTCTTCGGCGACCGCATGCCGCAGGGGCAGGAGCGCGAGCGCGTGGTAGGCTCACTCGGCTCGGGCGTGATTATCAGCCCGGATGGCACCATCGTCACCAGCAATCACGTCATCAAGGATGCCGATGAGGTGAAGGTGGCGCTGCCGGATAGGCGGGAATTTGAAGCCAAGGTGTTCAAGGCCGATCCGCAGAGCGACCTTGCATTTTTGAAAATCGATACGAAAGAAAAACTGCCTTTCATCGATATGCGCGATTCCGATACGCTGGAGGTGGGCGACGTGGTGCTGGCGCTCGGTAATCCCTTCGGCGTCGGGCAGACGGTGACGCACGGGATTATCTCGGCACTGGCGCGTACCGCGGCGGGGGCGTCGGATTTCCAGTTTTTCATCCAGACCGATGCGGCCATCAACCCCGGCAATTCCGGCGGGGCGCTGGTGGATTCCAACGGCAGGCTGATTGGCATTAATACCGCCATTTATTCCACCACCGGCGCATCCACCGGGGTAGGCTTCGCCATTCCGTCCAACATGGTGAAATCGGTGCTGGCAAGCAAAGTGGAAAAGGGCCGCGTGGTGCGGGCGTGGCTTGGCGTGTCGGTGGAGCGGGTGACGCAGGATATCGCCGAATCGCTTGGCATGGGCGCGCCGCGCGGGGTGATCGTGCGCAGCGTGGCCAAGGACAGCCCGGCTGAGCGCGCGGGGTTGAAGGAGGGAGACGTGATTCTCTCCATCAACGGCAACGAGATTTATGACGAAAACGGGCTGCAATACCGCGTGGGCACGGCAACGCTCGGGGATACGGATGAAATCACTTTCCTGCGCTCCGGCAATACGCAGACGACAAACGTCACCTTCATCGCGCAGCCGCAGGACCGGGTGGATGCGCTGACCATCAAGGGGCGCAACCCCTTAAGCGGCGTGACGGTGGCCACGCTCTCGCAGGCCTTGCTGGACCAGCTCGGCGTGCGCAATATCCCGCCGCAGGGCGTGCTGGTGCTGGGCGAATCGCGCAGCGGCATGATCAGCGGCGCGGTGCAGAAGGGGGATATTATCCTCCAGATTAACGGTCAGAAGGTGACCTCAGCGGGGCACCTGCAGAAGCTGCTCGACGGCGCGCGTGGGCAGTGGGATATCCTGTTCCAGCGGGGGAATTCGGTGATGACGCTGTCGGTGCGGCTATAAATATTAACTCAACGGAATAAGGTTTCATCTGAATGACTCGATACGCATATAGGTAAAAGCTGTTATGCAGAGCGCATCCGTTTTTTTCTTCATATTCAATTTTTTATTTTGGTTGTTTCTACTTTTATCAGGAGCGGCGTTTGTCGTTACATGGATTAATGCTACCAGCTCACACGGATTGATAGTCTTATGTATTCCTGCAACGCTGATAATCGCATGTGTGACTTATGCATTCTGGCTATGCAGGCAATCGGCATTGCGGCGTATAAACGGTGCTGCTTCCAGCAGTAAATCTGGCAAGAAAGTTAAATAATTAAAAATCGAACAGTTCACTTAGCAATTTCAGCGCATCACCGCGCGGGGTAGCGAGTGTAGGGTCGACTTGCAGATGCTGGTGGATATCATCGCGCGCTTCAATCATCAGTTGTTCGTGCAGAAGCGGGTCGGCGAAGCGGAAGCGGGGGAGGCCGCTTTGGCGGGTGCCGAGGAGTT
>CAYPEF010000176.1:0-1824 GCA_964409675.1 uncultured Rickettsiales bacterium
CGGCATAATACCTCGATGCTGGGAAAAGAGAATTGCATTGATACTCAGAAAACCATTGCTGCAGTAAATCTTGCTTACATTGAGGAGGGTGGTGCGTGCCGTAAAATTAAACCTGCACAGGCCAAAATCGTCGAACTGCTCGAAGCCGAAGGGCTGATGCTGAAGAAGCAGCCGATCGCCCACACCGTCAAATGCGCCGAGCGTTCCGGCACGCCGATTGAAATCATCCCCACCTACCAGTGGTTCGTGCGCATCGCCGACAAGAAAGCGGCGCTGAAGGAAAAGGGCGACCAGTGCAATTGGTATCCCGAATACATGCATTTGCGCCTCGACCAGTGGATTGACGGCCTGAAGGAAGACTGGTGCATCTCCCGCCAGCGCTTCTTCGGCGTGCCGTTTCCGGTGTGGTATTCCAAACGAAATGGCGAGGAAGGTAAAATCCTGCTGCCGGAGGCCGATCAACTTCCGGTGGACCCCTTAACGGATCTGCCTAAAGGCTATACCCGCGATGAAATCATCGCGGATAAAGACGTCATGGACACTTGGGCCACCAGTTCCATCTCGCCGCAGATCAACGCGCGCACGCTTGCACCCTGCAAGCTCTTCCCCGCCGATATCCGCCCGCAGGCGCATGAGATTATCCGCACCTGGGCATTTTACACCATCGTGAAGGCGCATCTGCACGCGGATACGATTCCGTGGAAAAACCTGATGATCTCCGGCTGGTGCCTGGCCTCGGACAAAACCAAGATGAGCAAATCCAAGGGCAACGTGGTCACCCCCGTGGCGCTGATCGAGGAGAAAGGGGCGGACGCGGTGCGTTACTGGGCCTCCACCTCGCGCTTAGGCGCGGATACGGCTTTCTCCGAGGAACTTCTGAAAATTGGCAAAAAACTGGTTACCAAACTCTGGAACGCCAGCAATTTCGCCGGGCAGCATCTGGAAAAGCTTGATCTCACGCCGCGTAGCGCGAAGGAGGAGGTGGAAGCAGGAATCATCACCGAGGCGCTCGATAAATGGATTCTCTCCCGCCTGCACAAAACCGTGGCCAAGGCCACGCAGGAATTCAAGCGCTTCGAATATGCCGACGCGCGCGTGGCCATCGAGGATTTCTTCTGGAAGGATTTCTGCGATAATTACCTGGAACTGGTGAAAGCCCGCGCCTACGGCGAGGGGGCGGGGGATGCGCAAAGCCAGAAGGCAGCGCAAATGTCTGCCATTCACACGCTATACCACTGCCTGCACACCATCCTGCGCCTGTTTGCCCCCTTCGTGCCGCATGTGACGGAGGACATATTCACGCAGCTATTTGCCGGTCAGGGCTCCGTGCATGCGCGTGGGCAGTGGCCGCAGGCGGAAGCCTATCCGCTCAATGCGCGCGCCGAGGCGGCGGGAGCGGCCTGCGTGGACATGCTGAATTCCATCCGCAAGGCGAAATCCGAGGCGAATGTATCCATCAAATTCCCTGCCCGGCGCGTAGAAGTCATGCGCCTGGAAGGCACGCCGGAAAACGCCTGCCTGGAAGCCACCTTCGCCGACCTGAAAAGCGCCGGAAACGCGGACAGCATCATCCTCACCGACCATGCATCCGCAGGCGCATTTACCAGCCCCGAAGGGCTGTTTCAGATGCGGGTGGAACTGGCGGAAGCGGAAAAAGAGTAAATAATGCCGGTACGTTAAGCTTTTCGTCACGAACCTGTCACAAAGCTGTTGTAGGATACGCTCTAATTTGCTACTATCCGGGTATGAGATTAACAGGCCCGGCAAGAGGCTGAAAGAACCGCTAAAGACAGAGGAGTTGTATGAAGACAGATTTTTCATCGA
>CAYPEF010000176.1:1834-2235 GCA_964409675.1 uncultured Rickettsiales bacterium
GCTCGGATCATTCCATGTGCAGTTTCCAAAATGCAATAGAAATTCCAAAAGCGCACGAGATTGCTGCTCGTGATCTTAAAGCTCAGGCTTTAGGGCAGGGTCAGCGAATATAATCTATGTTGAATATTCCGGCGGACCAATTGTCCTTCGCATCGAAATTCTTGAAGAATTACGAAGAGGAAAAGAAAATCCGCGTTTACTATCTAGAAACGACCGAAAATGATACCGGGCGCGCTTGCTACTTCTATTTAGTCGCAAGTGCGCTTTTGCATGACCGGATGATAAAGTGTCTGGCTGATGGCGACTACCCGGACTTTGCCGTTATTGTTGAAAAAGGATATGGAAAGCCTACTACGGAAGTCAAAGCGAAGATTCGCGAATATTACGGCTTCAGTAATGAC
>CAYPEF010000177.1:0-2209 GCA_964409675.1 uncultured Rickettsiales bacterium
TTTTATCGAGCGAGCCGACATTGCGGGGATTTTCATAATGGTCGATGAGTTGTTCCGAGTATGCCATGATAATATCCTGTTGAATAAAACTTAGTTATCTATCTGCCCATTCCACCACTGCGGCTTGCTTGTTTCTCAATTGCTTCAGGAATAATGGCCTCAAATTTTTCTTTTAAATAATCCGCTGCTTTTAATGCAATTAAATCTCTTTGCACTTGAGTATATTGAGGAGGAATAGCAACATATAACGATTGATCTAAGTTTCCCTCTATAATGTCATTAGCAGCGGCATTAATGACAAGCGTCCGTGCCAAGCCATAATTTGCTCCAGCACGCTCGCAGGTGTCAGACATTTCTTTTACGAATCCAGTATGGTTTTTGTAGCGAGGATCTTCCCCGGCGCGTTCGAAAAGCGTCATTGCATTGATCTTTGCTATTTCACTGCTTGTTGCGGGAATGGTGCTTATCGGGCTTTTAGCTGAACTGGACACTTAATATTCTCCTTGAGATATTATGTTATATAAATTTTAATGCGCCGCCCATTCAATCTTGCTCAAATCCACCCCCTCCTGCACCATTTCCCAGAGCGGGCTCATGGCGCGGAGTTTGTCGATGCTGTTTTTGACCAGATTGATGGCGTAATCGATTTCCGCGTCGGTGGTGAAGCGGCCGAAGCCGAAGCGGATGGAGGTGTGGGCGAGGTCTTCCGAGAGGCCGAGAGCGCGCAGCACGTAACTGGGCTCCAACGAGGCAGAGGTGCAGGCGGAGCCGCTGGAAACGGCAAGGTCTTTAATGGCCATGATCATGGATTCGCCTTCCACGTAGGCGAAGCTCGCGTTGACATTGCCGGGGTAACGCTGCTCGCGGTCGCCGTTTAAAAATACATCCGGAATGCCGTCCACGATTTCCTTCATGAAGCGATTGAAATAGCGGCGGGCTTTTTCGGTGTCTGCGCCCATCTCCAACTTGGCGATGACTGCGGCTTCGCCGAGGCCCACCACCAGCGGGGTGGGCAGCGTGCCGGAGCGGAAACCGCGTTCCTGCCCGCCGCCGGAAAACAGCGCTTCCAGCCGCACGCGCGGGCGGCGGCGCACATACATGGCGCCTATGCCCTTGGGGCCGTATATTTTATGGCCGGAGATGCTCATCAAATCGATGTTCATCGCTTCCACGTCGAGCGGGATTTTGCCGAAGCCTTGCGCGGCGTCGCAATGGAAATACGCGCCCTTCTCGCGGCAGAGCCTGCCGATTTCGGCGAGTGGCTGGATGACGCCGATTTCATTATTCACCGCCATGACCGAGACCAGCACGGTGGTGTCGCGGATGGCGTCCTGCAACTGGTTGAGGTCGATCAGTCCGTTTTTCTGCACCGGCAGGTAGGTGATCTCAAATCCTTCCTGCTCTAGGTGGCGGCAGGCGTCCAGCACGCATTTATGCTCGGTGACGGGGGTGATGATGTGGTTGCGCTTGGCTTTATTGAAACGCGCCACGCCCTTGATGGCGATGTTGTTGGATTCGGTAGCGCCGGAGGTGAAGATGATTTCCTTGGCTGTCGCGCCGATCACATCCGCCACCTGCTCACGCGCCTGCTCCACCGCCGCTTCCGCCTCCCAGCCGAAGGCATGGCTGCGCGAGTGCGGATTGCCGAACTTGGTGGTGAAATAGGGCAGCATTTTCTCCACCACGCGCGGGTCTGTGGGGGTGGTGGCCTGATAGTCGAGGTAGATGGGGAAGGTCAGTGCGGACATGGTATTTGTATGTATGAAAATTCTGCTTTAGCGTCGGCCTGCTTTGTCGACATATGTGGAGATACCGGTAATATAGTATTGTTGATCTCCTTAGTCAACAATACTCCCATAAGAAAAAACGGCTAAATTGCCACTTATTTCTCCTTGTGCTTTAGCCGCTTATATAGCTGTTTCCAGGCTTCGGTAAAGCGTAAAATATCGGCCTCCTGCGTGTTCCATCCGCCGCTGACGCGGCTGGCGGCGCGGGCGTCCGCGTCGCTCGCGCCCATGGCCAGCAGCACGTGCGACGGCTCGATCCTGCCGGAGGAGCAGGCGGAGCCGGCGCTGACCATAATTCCGTTCAAATCCATGTGCATAAGCTGCACCTCGTTCTCCACTCCCGGCATGGAGAGGCAGGAGGTGTTCGGCAGGCGCGGCGCGCCCTGCCCCCAGATAATCATATCCGGCGCAAAGGCGCGGAG
>CAYPEF010000178.1:0-2183 GCA_964409675.1 uncultured Rickettsiales bacterium
GCCGGGTTCACCCATAACCGGCGCGTGCTGGTGCAGGGGTTTCACGGCACCGGCAAATCCACCCATATCGAGCAGGTGGCGGCGCGGCTCAACTGGCCGTGCGTGCGCATCAACCTCGATAGCCATATCAGCCGCCTTGACCTGATCGGGCGCGATGTGATTACGCTGAAAGACGGCAAGCAGGTGACTGAATTCCAGGACGGCATTTTGCCTTGGTCGCTCACGCGCCCGATGGCGCTGGTGTTCGATGAGTATGACGCCGGCAGGCCTGACGTGATGTTCGTCATCCAGCGCGTGCTGGAGGCGCATGGCAAGCTTACGCTGCTCGACCAGAGCCGGGTGATTGCGCCGCATCCCTGTTTCCGCCTGTTCGCCACCACCAACACCATCGGCCTTGGAGACGCCACCGGCATTTACCACGGCACGCAGCCGATCAACCAGGGGCAGATGGACCGCTGGCACGTGGTGGCCACGCTTAATTACCTGCCGGAAGCCACCGAGCTGAAGGTAATCCGCGCCAAGGTGCCAGAAGTGCCGGAGGAAACCTTGCGCACGATGATCGCCATGGCGGCGCTCACACGGCAGGCGTTTGCCAACGGAGATATTTCCACCGTCATGTCCCCGCGCACGGTGATCAGCTGGGCGGAGAACATGCAGATTTTTGGCGATGTGCATGCAGCGTTCCGCCTCAGCTTCTTCAACAAATGCGACGAAAGCGAGCGCCGCGTGATCGCGGAATTTTACCAGCGGTGTTTTAATGTGGATATGGGCTAATATTTCCTCCCCCTTGCAGGGGGAGGGACTAATAGGCTGCATTACTTAATTATGGCTCATTCTGCTAAAGAAACCTCCGACCTGAAAAACGCCCTTGCCGTGACGGCGAAGGTAATGGCGCGCGATAAGGCGCTGGCGGTGGCGTTCGGGTCTTCAAAGCATATGACTTCAGCGGCGATTACGCTGCCTCCCCTGCCCGCTGTGCCGGATGCGAAGGCGCTGGAGAAAATCCGCGGCGGCGCGGACCATGCGGCGCTGATGCGGCGGTTTCATGATGAGCGGTTGCATCTGAAGCTGCGGCCCGCGCATTATTACTCGGCGCAGGTGTTCGACGCGCTGGAGGAAGCGCGGGTTGATATGCTGGGCAGCCGGGACATGGAAGGCGTGCGCCATAACCTCGATGCGCGGCTGGCCGATATGCTGGAGCTGCGAGAGGACAGCACTTCGGCGCAGCAGGATAACGTACTCGGCCATACGCTTGGGTTGCTGGCGCGGATGACGCTGGGCAAGCGCGCGGTGCCTGCCTCATTACGCGCGAGCGTCAATGAATGGAAAATGCTACTGGAGCACAAGGCGCCGGGGCTGATGCAGGATCTGGTGGCATCGCTTCATGACCAGAAACGGTTTGCCGATGATGTGATCAAGCTGCTTGATATTCTTGCCATCGATAGCGCGCAGGAAAGCGGCGCATCGCAGGAGCATGATGAGCGCGGCGGCGATGCGCCGGACAGTAAGGAAACCACGCAGGCGCAGACGGACAGTGGCATGGAAGCGCTGCCCACGGACGCGCCCGGCGGTAAAACCATGCCCGCAAGCGCGCAGATGAGCGCCAGCGAGAGCATGGAAGATACGGCCTCCAAGCAGAAGATGGACGCACCACCCGACATGCGCGGGCATAATGAATCGCTTTCCGCGCAGCTGCTGCAAACCGCGCATTACCATATTTACACGCGCGCGCATGATGAGGTGGTGGCGGCTGCCACGCTGGCGAAGCCGGAGGAGCTGGAGGCGCTTTATCACCAGCTGGAGCAGAAGCTGGTGCCGTTTCAGGCCATGGCGGCGCGGATTGCGGCCAAGTTGCAGCGCCTGCTATTGGCGCGGCAGGACCGGCGGTGGATATACGACCTGGAAGAAGGCATGCTGGACAGCAAGCGCCTCACCCGCGTCGTCACCCGCCCCGGCGAGGGGACTTATTTCAAGCAGCAGGCGGAGAGCGATTTCAAGGATACGGTGGTAACGCTGCTCATTGATAATTCCGGCTCGATGCGCGGGCGGCCCATTACCATCGCGGCGCTGAGCGCGAGTATTCTGGGCAAGGCGCTGGAGCGCTGCGGCGTGGGCGTGGAGGTGCTGGGCTTTACCACGCGCGACTGGAAAGGCGGCCAGTCCGCCCGGCAGTGGATGCGCGA
>CAYPEF010000179.1:0-2152 GCA_964409675.1 uncultured Rickettsiales bacterium
TGAGCCCGGCACTGCCTGCTATGTGCCGCTGGCGCACCGCGTCGCCGGTTCGGAACCCCCGGCGGAGCAGGATTTATTCACTGCCCCCGCTGCTCCCGCCGCCACGCCTGCCCTGCGGCAGATTCCGCTATCCCGCGCGCTCACCCTGCTGAAGCCGCTGCTGGAAGACGCGAGCACGCTGAAAATCGGCCAGAATATTAAATACGACATGCTGGTTTTGCAGAAATACGGCATCGAAATCGGTCCCGTCGATGACAGCATGCTCATGTCCTACTGCCTGCATGCTGGCCTGCACCCGCAGAACATGGACGAGCTGGCTGAGCGCTACCTCGGCCTCAAAACCATCACCTATGACGAAGTCACCGGCACGGGCCGCGCCCGCCTCTCCTTCGCCGAAGTACCGCTCGAATCCGCGCGTGACTATGCCGCCGAGGATGCGGATATCACGCTGCAACTGGCGCACGCATTCAAGGACAAGCTGTTCCGCTCCCATCTGCTCACCCTTTATGAAACCATCGAGCGCCCCTTAATCCCCGTCATCATGCGCATGGAATATTGCGGCATCAAGGTAGATAAGCAGGTACTGATGCGCCTATCCAAGGAATTCGAGGCAAAGATGCTTCGCCTGGAAGAAGAAATCCACCAGCTGGCGGGCCGCCCCTTCAATATCGGCAGCCCCAAGCAGCTTGGGGAAATCTTATTCGACGAAATGAAGCTCCCCGGCGGCAGAAAAAGCGGCAAAACCGGCGCCTATGTCACCGACATCCAGGTGCTGGAGGAACTAGCCGAGCAGGGCCTTCCGCTACCCGCTAAAGTGATCGAATGGCGGCAGGTGGCCAAGCTCAAAAGCACCTACACGGACGCGCTGGTGCAACAGATCCATCCCAAAACCCAGCGCGTGCATACTTCCTTCTCCATGGCGATTGCCGCCACCGGGCGCTTAAGTTCCTCCGAGCCGAACTTGCAGAACATCCCCATCCGCACCGCAGAGGGCAAAACCATCCGCACCGCCTTCGTGGCTGAGCCCGGGCACAAGCTGATTTCGGCGGATTATTCGCAGATCGAACTGCGCCTGCTCGCCCATATCGCCGACATTGCGCCGCTGAAGGATGCCTTCCGCGAAGGCCGCGACATCCATGCCGCCACCGCGTCGCAGATGTTCGGCGTCTCGCCCGATAACGTCTCAGCGGAGCTGCGCCGCAGAGCCAAAACCATTAATTTCGGCATTATCTACGGCATCAGCGCGCACGGGCTGGCGGTACGCCTCGGCATCCCGCGCGGCGAGGCGGCACGCTACATCGAGCAGTATTTCCTGCAATATCCCGGCATCCGCGATTACATGGAGCGCGCGAAAGCGGAAGCGCGCGAGCATGGCTATGTCACCTCCCTTTATGGCCGGCGCTGCCACGTCCCCGGCATCACCGATAAAAACCCCGCCCGCCGCCAATACGCCGAGCGCGCCGCCATCAACGCCCCTCTGCAAGGCACCGCCGCCGACATCATCAAACGCGCCATGATCCATGCCGACCATGCCATGCGTGAAAGCGGGTTGGATTTAACAATGCTCCTGCAGGTGCATGACGAACTGGTGTTCGAGGTGCGTGAAGGCGAAGAAGCGCAGGCGCTCGCCCTTATCAAGCCCGCCATGGAAAAAGCCGCACATCTCTCCGTACCCTTAGTCGTAGAAGCCGGAGTGGGAGATAATTGGGGAGAGATTCATTAAGTAGCAGTGCAACCTATTGTGGCACACACTTTATTCTTTACAGCCAGAAAAGTGAATAAAATTTTGAAATTGCAGTTTGCCTTAAGGTTATCCAAGCTGTTTTAGTACTTTCAAAAGCCCTCATCATCCAACAAGTCTTTGTAGCTCGTTACGCGATTCCTCCCTTGCAAAGCCTATTGCTTTTGCTATACATCCGACATCTTCAGTGTATTTTCCTAAGGTTTCTCATGGCTGAATCTTCTCCTTCCCCAGCGCCGGGCACGCAAGCACACCAGGCTACCCGCCGCGATTTCCTGGTGCTGACCGGCTGCGCGCTTGGCGCGGTGGGTGCGGCTAGCATGCTGTGGCCGTTCGTAGACTCGATGAACCCAGCAGCCGACACGCTGGCGCTGGCGTCCATTGAGGTCGATCTGGCAGCGGTGAAACCCG
>CAYPEF010000180.1:0-2151 GCA_964409675.1 uncultured Rickettsiales bacterium
GCCACGCGCGTTACTTCGGCGGCGAAGGAACTCAGCTGGTCCACCATGGTGTTCACGGTGCTTCTCAGCTCCAGGAGTTCACCTTTTACGTCCACCGTCACTTTTTTCGACAGATCGCCGCCGGCCACCGCCGTGGCCACTTCGGCGATGTTGCGCACCTGGCCGGTTAAGTTACCGGCCATCATGTTCACCGAGTCGGTCAAATCCTTCCACGTGCCCGCCACGCCCTTGACCTTGGCCTGCCCGCCGAGCTTGCCTTCGGTGCCTACCTCGCGCGCCACGCGCGTTACTTCGGCGGCAAACGACCCGAGCTGCGCCACCATGGTGTTGATGGTGCGGGCGGTGCGCAGGAATTCGCCCTTTAAAGGCCGGTCCTCGATTTCCAGCGCCATGGTCTGCGACAGATCGCCTTCGGCCACGGCACCGATCACGCGCGCGGTTTCAGAGGTGGGGTGCACCAGGTCCTTGATCAGCTCATTCACCGATTCCACCGAGCCCTGCCAGAAGCCGCTGACATTGCCCATCGACATGCGCTGGCTGAGCTTGCCTTCCTTGCCGACATTCTGGCTCAGGCGGCCGAGTTCCCCGGCCATGCGCTCGTTCATTTCCACTACTTCATTGAAGGCGTCGGCCACCTTCCCGGCCACGCCCGACCAGTTGGCAGGCATGCGCACGCCGGGCTTGCCTTTGCGCAACGCGTTCAGCGCATCGAGCAGCACCAGCATTTCATTGCCAGATTCTTCTTCGCGGATGGCGGCTGCAGCGGAGCGGGCGGACATGGATACCTCGGTCGTTCTAGTCGTTAGTGCAGCGGCGGCCGGATTCCTGTAGAGGCGGGCCTGCCATCCCCTGCGTTCAGAGTGCCTCATTACGTTACAGAGGAATGCGTATAAGTTTTAGATAAAAATTCCGTCAGTTATAAAGCCCGGATATGGGTTCGCCAGCCGATGCATAAAGGCGGCATAAATATGCAGATATGGCTTTAATTGGATGCGTTATCGCCGCTTTACATTCAGCCGTTTCTGTTTCTGATAGGCGGAAATATCAGTGCAGCGGATAAAGGGAAGGGAGTGGTGAGCACCCGAACGGCATTTTCATGGTAGCGGACGCAATTCCGGAGGAAGTGCGTCAGTTCGTGCTGCAGCATATCGACTCGGTGGCGCAGATGGAGGCGCTGCTGCTGTTGCGCATGGATCGGCAGCAGGAGTGGAGCGCCCTGCAGGTTGCCGAGCGCCTGTATATTTCCGCGCACGAGGCAGGGATGATCCTGGCGCAGCTGGCCGCACGGGGATTTGCCGCGGCCAGCTTGGATGCGCAGGAGCAGAGCTACCGGTATGAGGTGATGATTGCGGAAACCGATGCCGTGATTACGCGGGTGACCGATTATTATGCGCGCTGCCTGGTGCCGATGACGCATCTTATTCATTCTAAATCTAAACATCGCGTACAAGCATTCGCCGATGCTTTCTGCATAAGGAAAAAACCGTAGATGGCAGGAATTATATACGCATTATGCGCACTGGCGGCTTTTTTATGCGCCTTTTTGCTGATCAGGGCCTATCAGCGAAGCCGTTACCGGCTATTGTTATGGGGCGGGCTCTGTTTCGCCGGGCTTACGCTTAATAATATATTGCTGGCGGTCGATAAGCTCTATGTGCCGTTCATCGATTTATCCAGCTGGCGGCTGCTATGCGCGCTATTGTCCGTTCTGGTGTTATTATACGGGCTTATCTTTGACAGTGAATAGGAGGCGTTGATGAACCTGATGCTACTGGGCGCCATTGCCATGGCATGCTTTACCGCAAGCCTGTTTTTTATCCGTTTCTGGCGGGCAACGCGTGACAGGTTTTTCCTGTTCTTCGCCGTTGCTTTTTTCATTGAAAGCATTAACCGCGCTTTGCTCGGGCTGATGACGTATTCCAACGAACAGGAACCGTTTTTCTACCTGATCCGCCTGCTGGCGTTTTTGGTGATTTTGTATGGGATTATCGATAAAAACTGGCGGGCACGCCGAAACGAAGCCACCGAAAAAAGGGTGGCAGGATAAGTATTATCGGGATGCAATTCCTGAGACTAAAACCGAGCTTCCGGAAACCCGCTAAAACCCTAGCGTTTAGGCCGCCGACCGCCTGGGGACGGTGTGCAGTAGCG
>CAYPEF010000181.1:0-2127 GCA_964409675.1 uncultured Rickettsiales bacterium
ATCAGGAACTGGAAAAACTCAGGCCATTATTCGCGGAATAATCCGCCCTTGTTGCTCATCACTACTTTTATTGTCACTCGACCGCATGGCGGCATTACGAGCATCCGGCACCACCACAGTATTTGAGACCTGCCTCCTAATCTGCTCTAAAACGTTAATTAAAAGACAAAAACGTCCATTTCCCACATATTTCCCGAGCCTTTAATTTTATGCGTAAATCATTGCCGCCTTATCCAATATAGCATATTATCCTCCAATATAACAGACACCCGGAGACTACCATGCCGCAGACCGCCACCTCAGCTACCCTCGTTTCTTCCGCCCGCTCCCCCGCGAAGACGGACGAAACGGCGCAGCTGGCCGAATCCATCGGCCGCAATCTGCGCCGCCTGCGCGCGCAGCATGGCTACTCATTGGAAAAACTCGCCAGCGCCTCCGGTGTCAGCCGTGCCATGCTGGGGCAGATTGAACTGGGCAAATCGGTGCCAACCATCAGCCTGCTATGGAAAGTAGCCAAGGCGCTCGGCGTTCCCTTTTCAGCGCTGAATGTGATGGATGAGGAAGCCCCCTCCACACAGGTACTACGCGCAGGCGACGCTAAAATTCTCACCTCACAGGACGGAAACTTCACCTCCCGCGCCCTCTTCCCACATGACGGCGAGCGCAAGGTGGAATTCTACGAACTGGAACTCGCCCCCGGCGCGGCCGAGCACGCGGTGGCGCACTCGCCCGGCACAATGGAGAATCTTATTGTAATGCAGGGCGAAATAGAAATCAGTGTTGGCGGGAAAACGCACCGTCTGGCTACCAAGGATGCTATCTTTTTCCATGCCGACATGCCGCACACCTACCGCAACGTCAGCACTTTGCGGGCGGTGATGTACCTGGTGATGAGCTACGCGCAACCAGTTGGATAAAAAGAGCAAGATTCGGACATCCATGTCTAATAATATATCGCCATCCTCCACACCTGGTCAGGAAGCAACCACTGTTTCTGCGTCAGTTATACGCAAGGAAGATGCACCAAAACTCTCTCTTTGGAAAAAGCTACTCCATGCATTTTTTGGACCCTCTCCTCCACCTGGTGAAGTTGCGCACCCGCGCAGTTTAGGACTAAAAGCCTTCGACGTATTCCTCTACCCAATTCTCACCAATTTCGCCGTGTTCGGCATCTCCGTTGGCGCAACCTATCTAACCTCCAAGGGCAAGCAGCACGGCAAAATCGGCGAATGGTTCCAGAAACGCGGCGACTGGATGACCGGCAAGTTCCAGAATATGGGCATGTCGCACGGACAGGCCGACATGGCGAAGATGGTGTTCTTCTCCTTCGCCGACGGCTCCCTCATGGCACCGGTGGTCAAGAAATTCGAGGATAACCGCGAACCTATTGGCAAATGGATCGACTGCAACCTGGGCAGCGGCGCGCTGGATGAATCTGTCTATGCCGCTGAGCCGAAACAGACTTGGGGCAGCGTGCTGGGCGGGCGGCTGGCTACCTGCGCCATCGTAGTGCCAACCGCCGTCGCACTCGATAAAACCGGCCTCAACGATGTCATGTTCACCAATCCCGGCAGAAAGCTCGGCGAAGCCATCACCAAAAAACCGGGACTGATGAAAATGTTTGGCAAGCTTGACGTGCCGGAACTTTCCAAAATCGCCTTCTTTGAATATTTCTACACCTCCGTCTGCACGGCGGGCCTGTATTTCGCCAGCCGTTTCATGAGCCGTGCTACCGCGGACAAAAATAAAGAGGAAGCGATTGCTTCCCCGCCGCTCGCATCCTCACTCCTCAGCGAAACCCAAGATCACCACGTCCCTACGGAAGAGCGCCCCAAGCAGTGGCGCACCGACAAGCGAGCTCCGCAAAGCTTCCGGGACCGGCATAAACAGGCGGTCGCGCAGCAAACGGCAGCACTGATCATCTGACAAGGCGATTCCAAATTTAAGTAAAAATGATAATGAAATCATCAAATAATCCCAATATCTTATAAAATTCCTTTTGAAATGGACATATTCCCGCATCTCGATTGACTGAGATCAAGGTGCTGCCACAGCCGGAAACTTAATCTGTTTCCGTATGGACTCTTTATACGCGCATTGCTTGGCTGCGCTGCAACAGCGTGGCCC
>CAYPEF010000182.1:0-2121 GCA_964409675.1 uncultured Rickettsiales bacterium
AAAAAAAGCCGGATTCTTGCGAATCCGGCTTAAAAATATAATAACAGGGAGGATTATCGGGCTATTGCCCTGAGACGCTTTATAAGCACTATTCCGGCCTGCGCACAGATCAATTAATACATTTCAGCCATGCATTTAATGCATAGCTCTACAAGTAGCCACCGCGTTTCTGTCATCAAAGTTTCACACATGCGTTCTGGGCCTAAGCGCTTATTTCCCTTATAGTTAAATGAATATGGCCACACTTTCGCCCACCCTCACTCAGCTTGGTTACGCCAAGCCCCATCAGCAGCGCGCTTTCATGCAGCTGCTGCAGGCCACCGGCTGCCTGGGCGAATTGCCTGAAGTTCAGGGAGTTATCAATGCCGAACAGGCGGATGCGCTGCTTGCCAACATCCGCTTTCCCTCCGACAAGATAGCGGCGGACTGGCTGCACCAGGCCACGCAAGCGAAATGGATCAACCGCACTCAAGGCCAGGAGCGCTGGGAAACCCAAACCCCGGAGACGCTGAAAGCCAAGGAACCGGAATTACGCACGGCGTTGGAGGAACTCGGGCAATTCTCCGCCAAGGTGCCGGCGGTGAAATACTACGATCACGCGCTGGTGCTGGGCGCCACCGAACCGGCGGTGGATAACCGGCTGAAGGCGCTCAAGCAGCTGTGGGACGGCGGCGTGCGCTTCGGGCATATCTACCTGCTCGGCTCCGAGCGCCCCCTGCTGCCTGAGCGCGAGGCGAGCGCGGCGGAGCTGATGCAGACGCAGCCGGGCGCAGCCACGGAAATGACGATGATGATCAAGCGCACGCGCGAGCAGGCCGAACACTGGCCGGACGCGCTGCGCGCCGTTCCCGTTACTGCCATCGATACATTGCGTAAAGATGGCAAGCGCGCCAATACGCGCGATACGGCGGAATCCTGGCTGGCGCACAACCCCGCGCCGGGCAGCGTACTGGCGATTTCCACGCAGCCATATGCATCCTATCAGGACGCGGCGCTGCGCACAGTGCTGGATGGGCGCTACAAGCTGGAAACCGTGGGGCAGGCCACACCGCCGCAGGAGATTTCCGCCGGTCTCGCGCTGGATGCGCTGGCGCGGCAGATTGACTCCAGCCGCAGCCGCAAGCAGGAAGTGGCGCAGGTGCCGGATGAAGCGCGCGCGCATCTGGCGGAGGGCATTTCACTGGTGCCGGCTTCGGCCATCGGCTTCGACCCCGAACGCTTCCAGTTCCGCCGCTTCTCCGACAGCAAGGGCTTGCGCAAAGGCCACGAATTCCAGGGCGAGTTCGACCCGCGCCTGCATGGCGGCGTGGTGGTGCTGTACAAGGAAAAAAGCGGCAAGCTGTTCGCCGTGGACGGCCACCACCGCATTGAATTCGCGCAACGCTCGGAAGCCGCCGGCCACGCGCCGATTGCCTTCCCGGCGCGCATTCTCGAAGAGGAAAAAGGCATCACCCCGCTCGATGCCAAGGTAATCGGCGGTTATATCAATTTAGCCGAGAAATTCCGCCGCCCGGAATTTAATCCCAAGGAAGAAACCCTCGCCGAAGCCGCCGGGGTGTTTCATGACGTCAAAAACGGCGCGGTGAAAACGGAACTGCTGCCCACCCTGCCCGCGCACCCGGCGCTGGCGCAGGCACAGGCCGCCGCCACGCTCGCCGACACGGCCTTCGCCTATGTGCAGGACGGCAGCGTCCCCGTCATCGCCGCCGCCGAACTGGCGCGACAAACGCAGGACGCGCAGGAACAGACGCATGTCATGCGGGTGCTGAAGGAGAAGATGAACCGCCCGGCATTGGTGCAAGCCGCCGGAATAAACTGGGCGGAACGAGCACAGCTGGGGCAACAGGGGCTGGAGCGGTAAAATTGACGGTTAAGCGTTAAGCTGTAGCGGAAGAATCTGGAGGAATGTTACTGTTTGCAACGTACAGATCATGATCGAAGCCGTAATAGCGCTTGATCTTATCTTTGACTTCTGTGGTTGGCTCACCCTCACCCATTTCAGCTATCACAGCAAAATCGGGCACTTCACCAAGCTCTAATGCCGACATAAATTGCGTATGCAGTAGCGAACTCACTACTGCATACGCATATATATCTTTTCCTTCTTTATTTTTTGAACGC
>CAYPEF010000183.1:0-2090 GCA_964409675.1 uncultured Rickettsiales bacterium
CACTATTTCCCATTCTTGGAATTAGCATACCACCGCGTGCATGAATGGGTGTGTGAAGTTTTTGTGAAAATCGGCGTGGATCGGGCGAAAAACCCGTTGGCGGAAACTGCATCTGGTGGTACAAAGGCAGAAAGCATACCATACCCCGCCACCCAACCCCACGCCGCTGAATTTACAGGGAGATTCCACCGATGACGCTCAACCTCCACCTGCCCATGAAAAGCGAACTGCTGAAACCGACCATCACGGTCATCGGCGTCGGCGGGGCAGGGGGGAATGCGGTCAATAACATGATTACCTCGCAGCTTGAGGGGGTTAACTTCGTGGTGGCGAATACCGACGCGCAGGCGCTGGATCATTCGCTGGCCGAGCGCACCATCCAGCTGGGCGCGGGCATCACCAAGGGCTTAGGCGCCGGCGCCAACCCGGAAGTGGGCCGCATGGCGGCGGAGGAAGTGGCGGATGAGATTGCCGCGCATATCGAAGGTAGCAACATGGTGTTCATCACCGCCGGCATGGGCGGCGGCACCGGCACCGGCGCGGCCCCGGCCGTGGCGAGAATCGCGCGCGACCAGGGCATCCTCACCGTGGCAGTGGTCACCAAGCCGTTCCAGTTCGAGGGCACGCACCGCATGCGCCTCGCCGAATCCGGCCTGAAGGATTTGCAGGATTGCGTCGATACGCTCATCATCATCCCCAACCAGAATTTGTTCCGCATCGCCAACGACCGCACCACGTTTGCCGACGCATTCAAGCTCGCCGACGAAGTGCTTCACTCCGGCGTGCGCGGCGTCACCGACCTGATGGTGAAGCCCGGCCTGATCAATCTCGACTTTGCCGATATCCGCACGGTGATGCGTGAAATGGGCAAGGCGATGATGGGCACCGGCGAAGCCACGGGCGACAAGCGCGCCGTGGAAGCCGCCGAAGCCGCCATCTCCAACCCGCTGCTTGACGACGTCTCGCTCAAAGGCGCGCGCGCCCTCCTGATCAACATCACCGGCGGCCCGGACATGACGCTGTTCGAGGTGGACGAAGCCGCCAACCGCATCCGCCAGGAAGTGGATTCCGAAGCCAACATCATCTTCGGCTCCGCCTTCAATGACAGCATGGAAGGAAGAATGCGCGTCTCCGTGGTCGCCACCGGCATCGACGCCCAGTCCGGCGGCCAGCAGCAGCGCACGCCCACCGCCAGCCTGATTCAGAATGAGCCGAAAAAACCCTACGTTTATTCCGGCCTCGCCGCCCGCCCGGTAGCCGAAGCCCGCGCTGCCCAGCGCCCGGCTTCCTTCGAACGCGAGGAAGACGCGCAGGCCGAAAAGCCACCCGCCCGCCCGATGCAGGAACCCCGCGCTGCCATGATGGAAAAATCCTATGAGCCGGTGCAGGCTGCGCCCGTTCATGAAACCATGCCGCAGCCGGTGCAGGAATCCTACGCACCCGTCCGCCCCGCCTTCAGCCCCGCCCGTCCGGTGGCCCCGGCCTCGGCGGAAGCGACTTATGTGCCTCCCGCCCGCCGCGAAGCGCGCGAAGTCGCCCAAGCTCCACAGGCACAGGATGGCGGCGAGAACCGCGGCCTGTTCCAGCGGATTGTCAAAGTCATGTCCACCCATCAGGATGCGCCTGCCGCCGCCGAGCCGCAGCGCCCGCTGCATGTGACGGAAAAGCCCCGCCCGGACGTCTCTGCGCGCAAGACCGCCATGCTCAAGGAAGACGAGCAATATATCGACATCCCCGCTTTCCTGCGCCGTCAGGCGAACTGAGCAGCTTTATTTTTATAATAAGGCTTCCTGCATAAGTATTGGATCATAATGCAGGAATAAGCTTTATGTCCCCGTTATTGCGAGCATAGCAAAGCAATGACGGGGGGTGGTTGTACAAAATTGAGCATCCTCTACGGGATCTGGCGCTGGCTGCAGTGGGAAGGTGCTTTCCCTATCAAGGGCTGCTTAATTTTCTGCGTATATCCTCAAATAAAGAACAAAGCGGAAAAGTAATAAAAATAATCCTGTTTCAATAGCATAAGCTATATTTTTCGCATTGCAACAAACTGTAACAAAGCGTGATTTGCACGCAGGCGCCTGGCTGTC
>CAYPEF010000184.1:0-282 GCA_964409675.1 uncultured Rickettsiales bacterium
GGTGGAAAAACACGGCGTCACGCTGATCGGCTACGCCAACCTCCCCAGCCACGTGGCAGCGGATGCCAGCGCGCTTTATGCAAGAAACCTCTATAATTTCGTGAGCACCCTGCTGGTAAACAAGGAAACCGGCCTAGCGCCCAAATTCGAGGACGAGCTGGTAACGGGCGCGATGCTGACGAAAGAAGGTGCGCTGGTGCATCCGCAGTTTAAGGAGTAAGGCATGCTAGATGCTCTTATGGCATATTCTCTGTCGTCCCGGCGCAGGCCGGCACCCACGCC
>CAYPEF010000184.1:292-2081 GCA_964409675.1 uncultured Rickettsiales bacterium
AAACATATCATAGGCAGCGAGAATTAAGCAGGGAATGGGATCGCCGTTTAGAGGAGGACCATTCATATTTTAATCGTTGAAGCCAAGGGCGGATTTGAGGAGCTTATGACCGACATCACCACTTTCAAGGAACAAGCTGCCGAGCTGAGCGCGCGGGCGGCGGATCTCGCGGCGCAGGCGGATGCGCTGGGGGCGAATGGAGCGGCGGCGTCCAGCCCGTTCATTTACGGGCTGACGGTGTTCGTGCTCGCCTGTTTCGTGGGCTATTATGTGGTGTGGAAGGTAACGCCCGCGCTGCATACGCCGCTGATGAGCGTGACCAACGCGATTTCTGGTATTATTATCGTCGGCGCGATCATTGCGCTGGGGGCGGGGGCGTCAGGCGTATCCACGGTCGGCGGGTTTATCGCGGTGGTGATCGCTTCCATCAATATCTTCGGCGGTTTTATCGTCACGCAGCGGATGCTGGCGATGTTCCAGAAGAAAGAAAAGGGGGCCAAGCAATGAGCAACTTTCAGGCCGTTCTCTATCTCATTGCCGCCGTGCTATTCATCCTTGCGCTGAAGGGCCTCTCATCGCCGGATTCGGCGCGCCGTGGCAATCTCTATGGTATGGTTGGCATGGCGATGGCCATTCTTACCACGCTATCCCTGCCGGATGTTGGGCATTACTTCACCATTATCATCGCCATTGCGATTGGCGGCTCTATCGGTGCATATATTGCCAGGCGCATCGCCATGACGGCGATGCCGCAATTGGTGGCGGCGTTTCACTCGCTGGTGGGGCTGGCGGCGGTGTTCATCGCCATGAGCGCGCTGTGGTCGCCGCAGGCGTATCATATTGCGGATGCAAGCGGGGCGATTCATGGCGCGAGCCTGATCGAGATGAGCCTCGGCTCCATCATCGGCGCGATTACCTTTTCCGGGTCGCTGATTGCGTTCGCGAAATTGCAGGGCATTCTTTCCGGCAAGCCGTTGCGCTTTAAAAGTCAGCATCTGCTGAACGCGGCGATTGCGGCGGTGATGCTGCTGCTGCTGTTTATCTTCTGCACCACCGAGTCGAAGGAAATGTTCGTGCTGCTGACGCTGCTGGCGTTTGCGCTCGGCTTCCTGCTGATCCTGCCCATTGGCGGGGCGGACATGCCGGTGGTGGTGTCCATGCTCAATTCCTATTCCGGCTGGGCGGCGAGCGGTATCGGCTTTACGCTCGGCAATACGCTCCTCATCATCACCGGCGCGCTGGTGGGCTCATCGGGGGCGATTCTTTCCTATATCATGTGCAAGGCCATGAACCGCTCGATCTTCCAGGTGATTTTCGGCGGCTTCGGTGGCGATGTCTCAGCGGGTGCGGGTGCCGCGGCGGGTGCCGATGATCGGCCCGTGAAAGCAGGCAGCGCCGAGGACGCGGCGTTCATCATGAAAAACGCCAGCTCCGTGATCGTGGTGCCGGGCTACGGCATGGCGGTGGCGCAGGCGCAGCACGCCGTGCGCGAGATGGCGGAGTTGCTGGAAAAGGAAGGTATCAAGGTGCGCTATGCTATCCATCCGGTGGCGGGGCGCATGCCGGGCCACATGAACGTGCTGCTGGCCGAAGCCAACGTGCCGTATGACGCGGTGGCGGAGCTGGAGGAGATCAACCCCGAGTTCGCCTCGACGGATGTAGTGTACGTGATCGGCGCGAACGACGTCACCAATCCCGCCGCCAAAACCAACCCGCAAAGCCCGATTTACGGCATGCCGGTGCTGGATGTGGCGCAGGCAGGCACAGTCATCTTCGTCAAGCGCAGCCG
>CAYPEF010000185.1:0-1966 GCA_964409675.1 uncultured Rickettsiales bacterium
GCTTCAACATCATCGACACCCCCGGCCACGTGGACTTCACCATCGAGGTGGAGCGCTCCATGCGTGTGCTGGACGGTGCCGTTGCCGTGTTCGACTCGGTGGCGGGCGTAGAGCCGCAGTCCGAGACCGTATGGCGCCAGGCCGACAAGTACAACGTTCCGCGCATGTGCTTCGTCAATAAAATGGACCGTATCGGCGCGAATTTCTTCCGCACAGTGGAGATGATGATTGATCGCCTCGGCACCCGCCCACTGGTGATGCAGCTTCCCATCGGCACCGAAGATAAGTTCGTTGGCGTGGTAGATCTGATCAAAATGAAAGCGATTGTCTGGAAAGACGAATCGCTCGGCGCAGAATTCGAAGAAGTCGAAATTCCTGCCGACATGCAGAAGCAGGCGGCCGAATACCGTGAAAAGCTGATCGAAACCGCTGTTGAAATGGACGACGCGCTGATGGAGAAATACCTCGGCGGTGAAGAGCCTTCCACGGAAGAGTTAAAGCGCTGCATCCGCGCCGGCACCGTTATTTTCAAATTCGTTCCTGTGCTCTGTGGTTCCGCCTTTAAAAACAAGGGTGTACAGCCGCTTCTTGACGCAGTGGTTGATTACCTCCCCAGCCCGCTCGACATTCCCGCCGTGAAGGGCGTGAAAGCTGGCAGCGACGAAGAAATCGAGCGCAAGGCTGATGATGCCGAGAAATTCTCCGGCCTCGCCTTCAAGATCATGTCCGACCCGTTCGTCGGTTCGCTCACCTTCGTGCGCATCTATTCCGGCACCATGACGTCCGGCTCCTATGTGCAGAACACGGTGAAAGATAACCGCGAGCGTATCGGCCGCATGCTGCTGATGCACGCAAACGAGCGCGAAGACGTGAAGGAAGCCTATGCAGGCGACATCGTCGCACTCGCCGGCCTCAAAAACACCACCACTGGCGATACGATTTGCGATGTGGATTCGCAGGTGATCCTGGAGCGCATGGAATTCCCAGAGCCGGTAATCGAGCTGGCGGTAGAGCCGAAAACCAAGGCCGACCAGGAAAAAATGGGCGTTGCGCTGTCCCGCCTTGCCTCGGAAGATCCGTCGCTTCGTCTCTCAACCAACGAGGAAACCGGCCAGACTATCCTTAAAGGCATGGGCGAATTGCACCTCGAAATCATCATTGACCGCATGAAGCGCGAGTTCAAGGTGGAAGCCAATGTTGGTGCACCGCAGGTAGCTTATCGCGAGACCATCACCAAGAAATACGAGATTGATTACACGCACAAGAAACAGACCGGCGGTTCCGGCCAGTTCGCTCGTATCAACGTGATCTTCGAGCCGCTTCCCCCGGGCTCCGGCTTCCAGTTTGAAAACAAGGTGGTTGGCGGCAACGTGCCGAAGGAATACATCCCCGGCGTCAGCAAGGGCCTGGAATCCAGCCTTGGCAACGGCGTGGTAGCAGGCTATCCCACCATCGACTTCAAGGCGACGCTCACTGATGGCGCGTACCACGATGTGGACTCCTCCGTGCTGGCATTTGAAATCGCCGCTCGCGCGGCGTTCCGCGAAGGCCTGCCGAAAGCTGGTCCGGTGCTGCTGGAGCCGATCATGAAAGTGGAAGTGGTAACGCCGGAAGATTACATGGGTGATGTGATCGGCGATCTGTCTTCCCGTCGCGGCCAGGTCACCGGCATGGACTCACGTGGCAATGCCCGCGTGGTCAATGCTATGGTGCCGCTGTCTTCCATGTTCGGTTATGTAAATACGCTGCGCTCAATGTCGCAAGGTCGCGCGCAGTACACCATGCAGTTCGACCATTACGAGCCGGTACCGGCGGCCGTTGCGGAAGAAATAAAGAAAAAGGTGGCTTAAACTCCATCCAGTTATTTGTAATTTTTATTAATTTATCGAACCATATCTTCGGAGAACCGATATGACCAAAGAGAAATTCAACCGCTCGAAGCCTCATTGTAACATTGGCACCATCG
>CAYPEF010000186.1:0-1841 GCA_964409675.1 uncultured Rickettsiales bacterium
GACTTCGCGCCGATGGCTTTCCAGACCATGCTGATCATGCGGGCGACGTGGTGGCGCTGGTAGAGCGGGTAGGCGCAGGCGAGGTAGCGGCTGGTGTATTCCTTGCGGGCATAGGGCAGGCCGAGCGCGTGGTCGTGCGCGGCGTAGAAGGCGTAGGCGAGTTCGTCGTCCTCGCTCTCGATCACGCGACCGAGAGCGATGCGGGCGCGTTGCAACAGGTTCAGCTTTTCCTTTTCCTGGTAGCGCTTGAAATGGGTATAGAACAGCTTGTAATGGCGGAATTCGTCGGCGGCAATACGCGCGCTGATGGCTTTCAGCACCGGCTCGTCGGTGGCGTCCTTGATGGCGGTGTAGTAGGAGCTGGTGCCGACTTCCACCACGCAGCGGGCGATCAGCTCGCTGCCGCAGGAGCCGCGCACGGAGGCGGCAACGTTGACGGGCAGCTTGTAGCCGTTGGTGAAGGCTTTGAAGCTTTTGTCGAAATCGAAGGCGGGGTCGGCCAGTTCCGCCCAGCGGCGCAGCGCCTGGCCGTGCTGCACTTCCTCTTCCGCCCATTGGCGGGCGACTTGCTGGAATTCGGGGTCGTCCTTGAACACTTCGCATAAATAGCGGGCGTAGTCATGGCCGTTATGCTCGACCATAGCGGCGGCCTTGGCCAGCGAGATCATGCGCGGGTCGGCCTTGGCGGGCTGGAAATCCTGCCAGGGGATGTCATCGAGCGTCCAGTTGGACATAAAAGGGCTTTCGGTTATGGTTTGATGCGGCGCAGCAGAATATATAAACCTTAATTTGTAAAGGAATTATATGCGCAGCCTGCGCCTTTTGCGCGCGGCTCGCAGCTGCCAGAGCAGATAAGCGACGATCAACGCGTTCACCGCCAGCACGGTAAAGCGGATGAGGGTGGGCTTTTCCACGATTTCATACAGCTCGAACGGGATGAGTGAGGAAGTGGCGAAAATGGTTAGATATTCCGCCCAGTGCCTGCCCCGGATCAGGCCGACGCCCTCCACCAGCTGGAGCAGGCCGTAAAAGAAGGTGCCGGCGTCGATCAGGCGCAGCCGCGTGGCATCAATGCCGGCGAGGAAGGCGAGCAGGCGCTCGATCAGGCGGTTTTCCGGGTCCAGGTGCGCCGACAGCACCAGCCGGGTGAGCGTCGGCCCGATATCGGCGCCCAGCAGGTGAAACAATCCCCCTGCGGCCAGGAACAGTAGCAGGGCGCTCAGCAGCTTGAATGCGCCGATGTAAATAACGCCGCGCAGGCCCTTTTCCGCTTTCATCATTTCCTCCGGCTTGCGTTGCGAGGGCGGATTGTATAGCCTGTGCTTGAATAATGCAAAAATTGCCGGGAAGGCTCATATGCCGGATTTTTCTACTATTAAGGCCCAGATCGACGCGCTGCCGGGTCGCTATATTTTCTGGACGCAGAAGGAAATCCGCTCGCTGCCCGGCGTGCTGGACGAGAACGAGCCGGTGCTGGCGCTGACCTCGGGCATCATGAATAATTCCACCTGGCTGGCGGTTTGCACCGACCGGCGGTTGATTTTTCTCAATTGCGGCATGTTTTTTGGCTTGCGGCAGGTGCAGATTCCGCTGGACCGGCTACAATCCATCGACCACCAGTTCGGCATCGCCTTCGGGCAGATTACGGTGTGGGACGGGGCGAGCTACTTCACCATGCAGATGGTGCTGCGCTCCTCGATTGAGCCGTTTTCAGTGGCGGTGCAGCGGGCGATGAATGAGTTCAAATACGGGCATCGCCCGGTGGTTGCCTCCACGGCGAGCGTGGATATTGCCTCCCAGCTAGAGCGGCTGGCGGCGCTGAAAGAGCGCGGGCATATTAC
>CAYPEF010000187.1:0-1839 GCA_964409675.1 uncultured Rickettsiales bacterium
AAACACAACCACAAATTGAGCCGTGGCAGATGCCTCCCATGCTCCCCATCAGCCCGAAAGGGGAAAGAATCGAGCTGTTCCCAAGCGATCATTACGATGCGAAATACCGCATCGGCAGAACCTCCGCCTTCCACGGCGAACCGCTAACCGGCGATTGGACACTGCTGTCGAACGAGCCGCTGAAATCGGCGCAGATCCGCTTCAGCAAAACGATGGCGCCGGACCATGTCGCCGTCACCCATGCGCCGGACTGGCCAACCAGCTTTCGCCATCTCTACCGGCGGGCAAACCTGAATATCGCCTATACCAAAGAACTGGACGAGCGCATGCTGGCAACGGATGCAAGCGGCACGCCGGCCATTGCCAGCCATGATTTTTCCGCCACGCGCTTCCCTGCCGGTTACCTAGAACTGCGCCTTATGCATCTGGCCGCTACACCCGGGCAACAGGCGCATGCCATGGCCCTTGCCTCCAGCGGCGCGAAACCCTTCAGGAATATGCAGAACGCGCTGCAGGAGGCTATCGGCAGGCGGGATTCCGATGCCCTGCTCGCGCTCCTTGCGCCGGATGCGCACGCCGTAACCGCGCTTGCGGAGAACGCAATCCGGCAGCAAGACGACAAGGGAATACTGACCCTGCTCGCGCGCAGCGGCGCTTCCGCCATCAAAATGGCTGACGGCACACCTCTGTTCAATCAGCTGGTACGGGACGCGCATCATAAAATGCTCGGGAACAGCGCCGCCCAGATAGCCCGGGTGCAGGAAGCCATCAATGTTCTCCGGCAACATGGCAACAGCATTCTCCAGCCGGACAGCGACCATGAAACCGTGATGGATTATGTGCTGCATCCCGCTCTCCAGACCGTGCTGCAACAGGGTATGCATGCGGAAAAATACGCGAATGCGACGTTCATGCGCATCATGGACGAGTTTGCGGTGCAGGCGGGTTTACAGGCCATAACGTCCGAGCAGATTGGTATATCCCCAAGCAAGCTGAACGATGCCCTGCGGGGGGTGGATATCCGGCAGCTGCGCCAGGCAGTACAGGCTCCGCCCGCCGGAGCGTCTCTCCCCCCGACACCACTTAAGCCCCCGGCTCCCGGCAAACAAAGGTAAATGCCCCTGCCCAGTTAAGGTGATAACGCAAAAAAGAACGGTTTTTTTACATTCCTGCTAAATGGCTCGCCTTTTTGCTATAAACTTCGTTTTTTTGCCCGTTGTGCCCTTGACACGCTTTATACGCGGCTTATATGGCCTTTCATCGCCAACATTGGTGATCTATAAAAGCCGGGAAGACCGTGGCTTTTTATATATTACATCGAAACTTAAGGAGGTTAGTATGAATATTCGTCCCCTCGGCGACCGTTTGGTCATTCGCCGTCTCGAAGCCGAAGAAAAAACCGCCGGCGGAATCATTATCCCCGACACCGCGAAAGACAAGCCGCAGGAAGGCGAAGTGCTGGCCGTCGGCCCTGGCGCGCGCGATGAAAACGGCAAGTATATCCCGCTGGACGTAAAAGTCGGCGATGTGGTGCTGTTCACCAAATGGGGTGGCAACGAAGTGAAAGTGGACGGCAAGGAAGTCGTCGTGCTGAAGGAATCCGACGTGATCGGCATCCTGGAAGGCAAGCAGGCCACCAAGAAAGCAGCGTAACGCGTTGATCGTCTGTCGTTAGTCGTCTGTCGTAAAACGACCGACTACAGACGACCGACGACAAACGACAGTATCATTAAACCAAACATAAACGGAGAAAACCTATGTCTGCTAAAGAACTTAAATACGGCGCCGATGCCCGCACGCAGATGCTGCAGGGCGTGGAAGCGCTGGCGCGCGCCGTGC
>CAYPEF010000188.1:0-1838 GCA_964409675.1 uncultured Rickettsiales bacterium
ATCACCGGCGTTATTAAAGCCAATTTCCCCACCCGCATCAGCTTCCAGGTGACCAGCCGCATCGACTCGCGTACCATCCTTGGCGAGCAAGGAGCCGAACAGCTGCTCGGCCAGGGCGACATGCTTTACATGGCCGGCGGCGGGCGCATCACCCGCGTGCACGGCCCCTTCGCCTCCGACAAGGAAGTGGAAATGGTGGTGGAGCACCTGCGCGCCCAGGGCACGCCCAATTATATTGAGGACGTCACCCGCGACGACGAAGCCGAAGGCAGCGAATTCGGCGAGGAAGGCGAGCGCGACGAAATGTACGACCAGGCCGTCTCCATCGTGCTGCGCGACCGCAAGGCCTCCACCAGCTACGTGCAGCGCTGCCTCAAAATCGGCTACAACCGCGCCGCCAGCATTATTGAGCGTATGGAACGCGAAGGCATCGTGGGCCCGGCCAACCATGTCGGCAAGCGTGAAGTGCTGATGCGGGAGAGTGCGTAATGATTGCTTTTTTGTCATCCTGGCGCAGGCCGGGATCCATGCAGTATCCATTAAAATGAACGCAGTGAAATGTAAATTTCAAGCTGAATCGGAATTTTAAATGAAACCTATAGTATTCAAAAATTTCTTCCTTGCCTGCGTGGCGGCATGGATCCCGGCCTGCGCCGGGATGACGGCGGCAATTGCCCCGGAAGCTGTTTATGCCGAACCGTCGAACCAGTCGCAGCTCACCCGCATCGAGCAATACCTCAACTCCATTACCACCATCGTCGCCGAATTCAATCAGGTGGCGCCAGATGGTTCTTTAACATCGGGCAAATTTTTCCTCAAGCGCCCCGGCAAGATGCGCTGGCAGTATGACCCGCCGACGCCGCTGCTGATGGTGGCCAGCGGCAAGGAGATTGTGTATTACGATTACGAACTGCAACAAGTCAGCCATATCCCGCTCGATTACACGCTGGCCGGTTTCCTCGCGCGTGAGCATATTGATTTGCACGACCCGGCGCTGGTGATTAAGAACGTGGAGAACAGCAATGGCGTCGTACGCGTCACGCTCACGCAGGCGGGCAAGGAAGACGAAGGCAGCCTGATGCTGGAATTCTCCGACAACCCGCTGCTTATCCGCAACATGGTGGTCACCGACGCGCAAGGGCAGGTCACCACCGTCTCCCTCAACAACGCCCGCTTCGGCGCAGCGCTGGAGAACAAACTTTTCGAATTCACTGACCCCCGCCGCAAGCAGCGCACGTAAGGCAAGTTTCATATCAAACACTATTGTCATTCCCGCGCAGGCGGGAATCCAGCATGCCGCGTCTGCGGCACAAGAAGCTTAGTAAAGAAGCGCTTATTGCGGCATGGACATGCCGCGCTGGATTCCCGCCTGCGCGGGAATGACAGGATGATTATTCAGAAATAATATGACAGCAGGTAAAATGGCATCCGGTGGTTTTATAACGCTTTAACGCGAAGAACACCCCTGCGCCGCTGCATTTTTTCAAACCTGTCATTGAAACTTCACACATCTTCCTCCATGTTTATGGTATAACTAATCTATCGATCCACTACCGGCGGGGTTCCTATCGCCGGATTCATCGAATCAACCAGAGAAAGCAGGTAGCGCATGGACACCCCCGGTAACAGCAACAGCACCTATACCGGATTTTCCCTGTTCAGCGATTTGAGCGCGCTGGCGTATGTGCGCCCTGTCACCACCGAGCAGGGCGGCAGCGGCTTTGCCGTCTGCGCCGCCGACGGCACGCAGCTCGCCGTGTTCAGCACCCGCGACGCCGCCTATTTCGCCGCCCGCCAGCATGACCTGGAACCGGTGCTCACGCATTAATGCGCCACGC
>CAYPEF010000189.1:0-1779 GCA_964409675.1 uncultured Rickettsiales bacterium
TTCAATGGGTTAAATAGCAGCCGCGCATCTTAGCATGGAACGCAGGCAGGTCAAGTGGCGCGTATAAGAATGGCCTTCTGCCTTGCAGGGGAAAGCCGGCGCGACGCGTTACTCTTGTTTTCCTATCCCCCCCCCCCGCTTGCGGGGGGACGCAGGGGGGGAAAGGAAGGTGCGGCATATGCTGACAGTGATATATCTGGATAGAAGGTTCCCTCCTAAATCCCCCCGCAAGCGGGGGGAATAGAGACAACGGGTGCCTTCATCGCGCAGCCTGCTTGCAAGGGAGGGAGATGTTAAGCCACGTGCTTGCCCGCCTGTTGCGTTGGTCGCTGGCCGAAATAGTCCTGGATGGATTTCACCTTCAGCCCGCCGCCGGAACGGATGGCCCGGATGGCTTGCGCAATGGCGTGCGCACCGGCGATGGTGGTGTAATAGGGGATTTTGCCGAGCAATGCCGTGCGGCGGATGCTGAAGGAATCGGAGATGGATTGCGTGCCCTCGGTGGTGTTAATCACCAGCGCCACCTGGTTATCTTTCAATAAATCCACAATATGCGGCCTGCCTTCGCGCACCTTGTTGACGATCTGTGCGTCAACCCCGTGTTCTTTGAGGAAAGTGGCGGTGCCGCGGGTGGCGATGATGGTGAAGCCGAGTTTGGCGAGCGTGCCGCAAATCTCCAGCGCCGCCGGCTTGTCGGATTCCTTCACCGAGATAAACACCGTGCCTTGCAAGGAAATGGTGCTTCCGGCAGAGAGCTGCGATTTGGCGAAGGCCAGCGGGAAATCGGCGTCAATACCCATGGCCTCGCCGGTGGATTTCATCTCGGGGCCTAGAATCACGTCCACGCCCGGGAAACGGGCGAAGGGGAACACGGCTTCCTTCACGGCCACATGCGAGAGGATGTATTCCTTCAGGCTGAAGGAGGTGAGGGCTTCCCCGGTCATCACTCGCGCGGCGATCTTGGCTACGGGCACGCCGGTGGCCTTGGCCACGAACGGCACCGTGCGGCTGGCGCGGGGGTTGACTTCGATGATGTAGATCTCGTTATCTTTTACCGCGTATTGCACGTTCATCAGGCCTTTGACGTTGAGCTTAAGCGCCATGGATCTGGTTTGCTCGCGGATGCGGGCTTGCAGGGTGTCGGAGAGGGAATAGGGCGGCAAGCTGCACGCCGAGTCGCCGGAATGGATGCCCGCTTCCTCGATATGCTGCATAATGCCGGCCACATACACATCCTTGCCATCGCAGAGCGCATCCACATCCACCTCGATGGCGTCTTTGAGGTAGGAGTCGATCAGCAGCGGCCTGCCGGGGCCGAAATACTCGGCGGATTCGTCGAGGTAGCGCGATAGCTGCGCATCATCATGCAAAATGGCCATCGCCCGCCCGCCCAGCACGTGGCTTGGGCGCACCAGGATGGGGAAGCCGATGTCTTTTGCCGCCTGCTCCGCATCCTGCCGGGTGAAGCCGATGGCGCTTTGCGGCTGTTTCAGCTTTAGCTCCTCCACAAGCGTGCGGAAGCGCTCGCGGTCTTCGGTGAGGTCGATGGAGTCCAGCGAAGTGCCGAGGATGATTTCGTCACCGAATTCTTTTTTCAGCGCATAGGCGAGGCGCAGCGGCGTCTGGCCGCCGAACTGGACAATGACGCCGAGCAGGGTGCCGTTGGATTTTTCTTTGTAAATAATCTCGATCACGTCTTCCGGTGTTAAAGGCTCGAAATACAGCCGGTCGGAAGTATCGTAATCGGTGGAGACGGTTTCAGGGTTACAGTTGACCATG
>CAYPEF010000190.1:0-1740 GCA_964409675.1 uncultured Rickettsiales bacterium
GCTGCGGAATGGATTGCTTCGCTGCGCTCGCAATGACAATAATCTCAGGCATAAGGCGGATGGTTCATTCCCTTTGGCGATAAGGTGAAAATCTCGCATCCCGTGGCCGTGACACCCAGCGAATGTTCAAACTGGGCCGAGAGGGATTTATCGCGGGTGGTGACCGTCCAGCCGTCATGCTTGTTTAGAATGGTGGCGTAGTGGCCGGCGTTGATCATCGGCTCGATGGTGAAGAACATCCCCTCTTTCAGCACCAGTCCCTTGCCGGGCTTGCCGTAATGCAAAACGCTCGGGGCGGTGTGGAAGATTTTGCCCAAGCCGTGGCCGCAGTAGTCGCGCACCACCGAGAAGCGGTGGCTTTCCGCCATCGTCTGGATGGCATGGCCGATATCGCCGAGCGTCGCGCCGGGGCGCACCTGCTCGATGCCTTTCATCATGGCATCGTAGGTGACCTGTGTTAAGCGCTTGCCGAGGACTTTCGGCTCGCCCGCCCAGTACATGCGGCTGGTGTCGCCATGCCAGCCATCGACGATGACGGTGACGTCGATATTGACGATGTCGCCGTCCTTGAGCTTATACTCGCCGGGGATGCCGTGGCAGACGACATGGTTGACCGAGGTGCAGATGGATTTGGGAAATCCCCGATAGCCGAGCGGGGCGGGCGTTGCGCCTGCGGCCACAATCATGTCGTGGCAGCGCGTGTTGATCTCCTCGGTGCTGACGCCGGGGCGCACATGCTCGCCGATCATGTCCAGCACTTCAGCGGCCAGGCGGCCTGCCTTGCGCATGCCATCGAACTCGGCGGGCGTGTGGAGTGTGATGCCGTCGATGTCCTGCTGGATCTCGGTTTCGTAATCGTCTTCGGAGTGGTCGCGCATAATGTCCTGATGCCTTGCCAACGGTGCGGTCCGGCTTTCCCTCCCCCGTCAAGGGGAAGTGCTTTCATGCCTAATGGCACCGTGGGCTTGTTTCTGCTCTATTTACCTCTATAGTAGGCGCAAATACAATAGGAAAGCCGTATGCCCACCCCCTCCCCCACCGCATGCCTGATCATTATAGGCAATGAAATCCTCTCCGGCCGCACGCAGGATAAGAATGTGCAGTTTCTGGCAAAGGAGCTCAACGACAGCGGCGTTTCTTTACGCGAAGTGCGGGTGATTCCCGATGTGGAGCAGGTGATTATCGATACGGTAAATGCCTGCCGGGCGCAGTTCGATTACGTGTTCACCACCGGCGGCATCGGCCCCACGCATGACGACATTACCTGCGAGAGCGTGGCCAAGGCCTTCGGCGTGCCGGTCATCCGCCACCCGGAGGCCGAGGCGCGGCTGCTCAGGCATTATAAGCCCGAGCAGGTGAATGAAGCCCGCATGAAAATGGCCGATACGCCGGAGGGAGCGACGCTGATCGACAATCCCGTAAGCGTGGCGCCGGGGTTTCAGATCGGCAACGTGTATGTCATGGCGGGGGTGCCCTCCATCATGCAGGCCATGTTCGGCTTTATCAAGCCGACGCTCAAAGGCGGGCTTCCGATGCTTTCACGCACGCTGACGGCAGTGGTGGCCGAAGGCACCATTGCCGCCGGGCTAACGGAAATTCAGGGGCGCTACCCTGCCGTCGAGATCGGCAGCTACCCCTTCATGCGCCCCGGACTGCACGGCACCAGCATCGTGCTGCGCGGCGCGCAGGCGGAGGAACTGGACAAGGCGACGGAGGAAGTACGCGCGCTGATGGCGCGGT
>CAYPEF010000191.1:0-690 GCA_964409675.1 uncultured Rickettsiales bacterium
GGGGCGGCGCCACGGTGGAAACCAAAGACCTCGAAGCCCTGTTCCCCTGGCTGGATTGGGCATGGGGTGAGGTGAAGGCAAATCTAGCAAAAGCCGCATAAATTATTAAGTCCAACTAACACATAGAAAATCATTTAGAACTATGCCAAAAGTCCTTATCGCAGACAAGCTCTCCCCCCAGGCCGTTGACGTATTCAAGCAAGCCGGCGTTGAAACCGATGTGAAAACCGGGCTGTCCCCGGAAGAATTGCTGAAGATCGTCGGCGAGTATGACGGTATCGCTATCCGCTCGGCCACGAAAGTCACCAAGGAGGTGCTGGAAGCAGGCAAGAAGCTGAAAGTAGTGGGCCGCGCCGGGATCGGCGTGGATAACGTGGACGTGCCTGCCGCCACCGCGCGCGGCGTGGTGGTGATGAACACGCCGTTCGGCAATTCGGTGACCACCGCGGAGCATACCGTGTCGCTGATGATGGCGCTAGCACGCCAGATTCCGCAGGCTAACGCCTCCACCCATGCGGGTAAATGGGAAAAGAACGCCTTCATGGGCGTGGAGCTGGCGGGTAAAACGCTCGGCCTGATCGGCGCGGGCAATATCGGCTCCATCGTAGCCGACCGTGCGCAGGGCCTGAAGATGAAAGTGATCGCCTATGATCCCTTCCTCTCCAAGGAGCGCGCCGATTCCCTGAACAT
>CAYPEF010000191.1:700-1630 GCA_964409675.1 uncultured Rickettsiales bacterium
CGATCTCGATACCCTGCTGGCCAAGGCGGACTTCATCACTCTGCACACGCCGCTCACCGAGCAGACACGCAATATCCTGAACAAGGAAAGCCTCGCGAAATGCAAAAAGGGCGTGCGCATCGTCAATTGCGCGCGTGGCGGGCTGGTAAATGAAAAAGACCTGAAAGAAGCCATTGAGTCCGGTCAGGTGGCGGGCGCTGCGTTCGACGTGTTTGAGGTGGAACCGGCGAAGGAAAATATCCTGTTCGGCATGCCGCAGATTGTCGCCACACCGCACCTCGGCGCATCCACCACCGAAGCGCAGGAAAATGTGGCCGTACAGGTAGCCGAGCAGATGTCGGATTTCCTGATGACGGGTGCGGTGACCAACGCGCTGAATATCCCCTCCGTCTCCGCCGAGGACGCCGCCAAGCTGAAGCCGTACCTGCAATTGGCTGACCAGCTCGGCAGCTTCGCCGGGCAGCTCACCGAAACCGGCCTGAAAAGCATCTCCATCGAGTTTGAAGGTCGCGTGGCGGCGCTCAACACCAAGCCGCTGGTGGCGGTGGCGCTGAAGGGCATTCTCGCGCCGCAAATCGAATCGGTGAATATGGTCAATGCCCCAGTCATTGCTAAGGAGCGCAATATCGAAGTCAGCACCACCGCGCATGACCGCGCGGGCGACTACCAGACGCTGATTCGCGTTACCGTGGTGACGGAAAAACGCACCCGCTGCGTGGCTGGTACGTTATTCGGTGATAGTCCGCGTTTAGTTCAGGTGAATGACATACGGCTGGAAGCTGGCTTAGGGCCACGCATCCTCTACATCAATAACGAGGATAAACCTGGCTTCATTGGCAGCCTTGGCAAGATGCTGGGCGAGGCGGGCGTGAACATCGCCAATTTCCATTTAGGCCGCAGTAATGCCGGCGGCGACGCTATCGCGCTGGT
>CAYPEF010000192.1:0-1535 GCA_964409675.1 uncultured Rickettsiales bacterium
TGATGATCTCGCGGCGTTCCGGCGGGCGGCCCTTGGAGGCGGCGTATTTGCGCGCGAGCTTGATCGCCGCTTCGTTCGCCTCGCCGCCTGAGTTGCAGAAGAACACGCGCCTAGCGAAATGCGAGGCTTCCACTAGTTCTTCCGCCAAACGCACCGGCGGCTCGGTGAAGAAAATATTGCTGGTATGCCAGATCTTCTCGGCTTGCTTGGTGAGCGCTTCCACCAGTTCCTTGTTATGATGGCCAAGGCCGGTGACGGCGATGCCCGCGCCGAGGTCGATATATTCATTCCCGTCCAGATCCCACACGCGCGAACCTTCGCCACGATCAACGATCATCTCGCGCGGCTTGTAATTCTGCGTGTAGTATTTGCGGCCCTTGGCCAGCAGTTCCTGCGTGGCCGCGCCCGGCGGATTATTATGGCCGGATGGGGCAGGTTTTGCGTTATCGTCTGAAGATGCAGGGGTTTTCATATGCTTAGTGTAGCAAAAAAGGAGGGAATTGTCATCCCCGCCATGTACGGGGATCCCAAGCCATTGATTCCGCTGGTGCGAATGCCTGAGATCCCCGCCTAAAGCGAGGATGACGGAAGATTATTTGAACAGCTTCGCAAACTCACGCGCCTTGCGGTCTTTCCAGTAGCCGCGGTGGTAGGCGTCCGAGGCCAGCAGCGGCAGCACGCTGGTGGCTTCGGCATACACCATCTGCTCGAAGCTCATGTCCACCTTGCCCCAGGAGCAGGCTTCCTTGAGGGTGGAGGAGCTGCACGCGCCGTCGCGCACGTCGGCTACCGTAATCTGCACGGCGTATTTGTGCATGTCGGCTTCATAGCCGAGGATTTCGGCGCAGACCACCGTGTCCTGCACGAAATTTTTCGGCACGCCGCCGCCGATCATCAGCAGGCCGGAGGCCTTGCTTTTCAGCTTGATCTCGGTGAGCTCGCGGAAATCGGCGATGGAGTCGATGGTCATGTACGGCTTGCCCGCTTTCATGCGCTCCACCTGATGCACCACCAGGCCGAAACCGGCAGAGGAATCGGTGAAGGCCGGGCAGAAGATCGGCACGTTTTTCTCGTAGGCGCGCTGCACTAGCGAGTCCTGTTTTTTCGCCTTGCCGCTGGCCAGCCATTTGCCCATTTCCTTGATGAATTCGCGGCTGGAATAGGGGCGCGGCTCCAGCGAGTCGGCGATTTCCTTGATGGTGTGGTCGCAGTGCTGCAAATCGCGTTCATCAATATAGGTGTCGTAAATACGGTCTACGTAATGGTCGCGTAAGTCCATGTCGTTGACGAACTGGCTGCCCTGATAATGCTTGAAGCCGAGTGCTTCAAAGAAATCCATATCGACGATGGAAGCGCCGGTGGCCACCACCGCGTCGATCATATTGTTCTTCGCCATCTCCACGTAAGCCTGCATGCAGCCGCCCGCCGAGGTGGAACCGGCCAGCGTCAGGAAAATCGCGCACTCTTTATCCTGTAGCATGCGGTTATAGATGCTGGTGGCATTCGCCAGATCGCGCGAGGTGAAGGACATGTGC
>CAYPEF010000193.1:0-1529 GCA_964409675.1 uncultured Rickettsiales bacterium
TATTTCTCCGCCGCGCCGCGGATTTTTTCGAAGGTGCGTAACCCCCCCAGCCCCAGCATACCCATCAGCACGGTGTAGAGCGCCTGGATGTCGAACTGCGGCAGCTCGGCTTTGCGACCGGTGTTGGCGATGGCGAAGGCGAGCAGCGGTTGCAGTACGAAATGATAGGCGAACGCCACGCCGCATACCCAGCCGATGAAAGGCCGCCAGCCCGCCACGAACAGCGAGGCGCTGCCCGCTTCCTGCTGGTTGATGCTGGCCTGCATCTGGTCGGCCTGCAGGGCCAGCTCGATTTCGCGCAAGTCCAGCTCGCGCTCGGATTTGACGAGTTCGGCCCTGGCTTTCTCGCGCGCATCAGGGTCGGGGATAAGCTTGTCCAGCAGGCGGGAGATGGGGTCAATGAGGAGAGGCCAGGCAGCCATGGATTATCCTTTCAGGAAAAGCGCGCGCTCGGCGGCGCGGCGTTGAATAAGACCGGGGAGTTTCTGGCCGTTGGCTGTATTCCAGCGGGGAAATTCCTCGGCAGCGGCGGTGAAGTTTTGTTCGTTGACGCGCTTCAGCAGCGTGCTGCGCGCGAATGCGCCCGCGCCGATATTGAAGGTGAGGCACGCAAGCGCGGAGAATTGATTGGCGGTAAGCGGGGCTTGCGCATAGCGCTGCACCGCCTGCTCGCTGAAAGATGCGTCCTCTTTCAGCAGTGCCATCGCCTGCTGGCGGGTGATGGGAGCGGAGGCGGCATTCACGCCGCGCGTATGGCCGTAGCCGATGGTCCATACCCCTGCCGGGCAGCGGTAGGGGGTGGCGGAGAACCCCTCGAAGCGCATCAGCAGCGCCAGCCCTTCGTCGTTTATGTGCATGCAGCGCCCTCCGGTGGTGTGCTGCCAGTTAAGCGCGCAAGGATAAACGCCGGAAGGGAGAAAATAACCCTCCCCCTGCAAGGGAGAGGGTTGGGTAGGGGTCCTCTATCATCTGCACAGATAGTGCGGAGGATAGAAAGGGACCCCCACCTTGATCCTCCCCCTTGCAGGGGGAGGAAAAGTCAACTATTGCGCGGGCGACAAATCTTTCGCCAGCCGGACCAGGTTGATGAACTCGGCGCGGTAGCCGAAGGGATCTTCGCCTTTGGCGGATTGCGCGAGGGCGATTACATCGTCGTAGCGGTAGTTGCCGGTGTATTGCTCGCCCTTCAGCAATTGCCCGAAGGCGGCGACAGCGACGGCGAAGCGGGCTTCCTGCGGGGCTTTTTCGACCGATGCAGATTCCAGCTTCGCGTCAATCGGCGTGGTAATCAGCTTGCTGGCGGTGCCTTCAGGCAGCTTATAGCGTATTTTGAGGAAGGCATATTCGCCGCTATCGCTCTTCGGCGCGGGCGCGGGTTTTGTTTCGGCGTAGCGGAGATCATCCACCGAGGGGGGTGCGCCGACGGGGGTGATTTCGTAGATGGCCGTCACCGCATGGCCCGCGCCGATATCGCCGGCATCCACCTTATCGTTATTGAAATCCTCGCGTTTCAGCAGGCGGGTTTCATA